>NZ_CBABQS010000032.1:0-46080 GCF_964672035.1 Arcicella sp. | reverse complement strand
TCGCCATTCCAATCTTTATAATGGACATGATTTATTAGCGAAGCATACTCTTTCATTTTTTCGAGCGGATTCATGCCACCATTTATGATATGGCCAACATCGGGTGTCCAGCCCGTTACGGTACTATCTAAGGATTCTAAAACAGACTTGTAATCTGATTCAGTTCTAATAATTGAGCTATGTGGAGAATTGGGGTGAAAACTACATGGAATTCCTTTTTCGGATGCTCTTTTGGAAACGGCATTAACGATATTCACCAAATTCCGTTGGCGATTTTCTAAATCATGGCGACCCGTTGGAATTTGAACGGTGTTTAAGACTGCCCCAGGAAAACGTTGCAATAAGGCAATTGCATTATCAGCAATTATTTTTTCTTTTTCTGATTCTTCCGTACCATTCCACTCCAATGCCAAAGCAAGTGCCGCTAATTCTAAGTTTTGTTCTTTTAACTTAGCTTCCAAACGGTCGGCATCAACCAAATCGCCCATCCAAGTGAAAATTGGTTGAATTCCTGTGAAACCTGCTTTGGATATAATTTCTATCATGTGAGCCAATCGTCCTTGGTGGGTTTGTCCATTACCACTCATAAACCACGTATAAACTTCTGAACCGAATCGAAAAGGCAATTTGTCTTCCATTTTAATCTTTTTTTAATTTTTTACCTTAGATTTTTAAATTATTTTTTGTGAATGCATAAACATAAAGTTCTTTACAATCCATGTTTTTGACCCATATCTTTGATAAATTTCAGTCCATTTTCGGCAATGTGCCAAGGGTCATTGTATTCTCGCCAAACGTTTATGGCGTTCGCAAAATCAGGGTCATTTCTTGAAAAAGCTTCAATAGTAAGCCAACCACTATAATTAACTTTTGCCAAAGCTGAAAAAGCATCATCAAAAGGAACGTGACCATCTCCAGGCGTACCTCTATCGTTCTCGCTGATATGTACATGGCTCAAAAATGGCGAAATAGTTTGAATGGCGTGGAGGTATTTTTTCTCCTCAATGTTGGCGTGATGCGTATCAAACATGGCTTTTACGTTTGGATGATTTGACATATTGACCAATTTTGCTAATTGTTCCATGGTATTGCACAAATAACATTCAAATCGATTGAGGGCTTCTAATGCCAGTGTTACTTGCGCTTGGTGCGCATATTCTCCCGCTTGATGCAGAACTTCCGCTCCCCATTTGTACTCGTCTTCCAAAGCAGGATGCGCTAAAAAATGAGCGTGAGCAGAATGAAATGGCCCGCAAAGTATTCGAGCATCTAAATCAAAAGCACGGTCGATTGACCATTTTAGGCGGTCAAGGCCTTTTGCTCTGATAGTTGCTGAATCACTAATTGGATTCGCTTCTGGACTTACCACGGTTACAGCGGTAACTTCCAAACCTACTTCTTTTGAGTGTTTTCCTAAATTTTTATATTGAGATTCTTCGGGAGAACCAACAAAATATTCGACGCCGTCGTAGCCAATTAATTTTAATCTTTCAATGATGGGAAATATATCCTCGGAAACCCCCGCCGACCATGCTAAAACATTAAATCCAATTTTATTCATCTTATAATTTTTTCAAACGTAAATTTCTATATTGAACTTTCATGGGTGGACCTACGTGAACTTGTACGCCAATAATGCCTTTTGATTTGCCGTTAATTACGTCATTATCTGTTACATCGCTCATCAAAATATCATTGATATAATGCTGTAAACGATTGCCTTTGATAATTAGATGAAACGAATTCCAATCTTGATTTTTTATTTGCGTTTTTAAGGAATCTGAACTACCCAATGAACCCGTAACTTTCAAATCCGACCAAGCATTATTTTTAACTTTTGCTCTCACCTCTTCTGGTGTCCAATTTCCTGATTGTGGATTTATGGTCGTAATTTGTCCACGGTAAGCCAATGTTGTTCTGCCACGTTCTTCATAATTTTGTCCAGTATAACGATTTGCACCGTCAATATCGGCTTGATAACCTTTTAAAGCATAAGGAACATCGGGTAATTTTTCACTTCGGTAATTTATTCCCGAATTTCCTTTTTCGGTAATATGGAATTCTCCTTTCAGTTCAAAATTGGCAGGTTCTCCGCCTTTCCACATAATAAATGAATTGGTTTTTAGTAGGGTTTGTGGTGTAATTTCTCCCACTAAACTCCCATCTTCAACTCGCCAATATGTTGGGTCACCTTCCCAACCATTCAGCGTTTTTCCGTCAAAAATATTGACAAAACCTTTTTCTTGACTTGAATTAATAACTTTACAACTAATGAATATGATAGAAATGAGCAATCCAATTTGCCAAAATGATAATTTATCTTTTAATTTCATGGAGGTAAGTATGTTATTATTTGTATAAGTAAGTATTCGGAATAATTTATTTGATACTACTGTAGGAACCAGTACTATCAAATTAAGGAATTTATGTGCTTAACGCTGGCAGGGTTCAAAATCCTGCCAGCGTTGAAGCCATATAACCCCGCATTTTAAAGAAAACGTTACTTGCCGTCCTTTTTAACTTCTGATTTGGTCGCCGAGAACATGGGATTTTTGTCATTCCCACCAGACATCAAATACGCCATTAAGTCTTTCATTTCATCGGCATTTAGGCTGTTAATTAATCCTCCAAACATAATGGAAACAGATGAAAATTTAGCGGAAACAACATTCTTTTTCAAGACTTTTTCCAAGACTTCTGGAGAATACGGATTCTGAGAAACGTAATAATAATTTTTGTCTTCATTAATCAAGCGTCCAACAATTGAACTGCCATTTTTAAGACTGTACTGCGTGGCAGCGTATTGATCAGAAACCGTTTTGTCGGGGTGGATAATTGCCTCTAACATATCTTTTGAGGAAAAACGAGTTCCTAATTGCGTTAAATCTGGCCCAATTGCTCCGCCCTCTCCCCGCATTGTGTGGCACATTTTGCAAGTTGCAGCGGAATACATTGCTTTACCTTGGGCAAAATCTCGATTTACTAATCCATTTTCAACCAGTTGCAAAGCAGTTTCCATTTTCCAATATCCACCTGGGCCTTTTGGTGCGGTGGCAGAAATTAAATCATTGCCATTTTTGCTTAATCTTTCTGCTCCAGATAATTTATCAAGATACGCCCTCTTGCTTTCAGGGACATTTTTTAAAGCCAATTTTCTTGCTCTATCTAAAAAGCCTACATAACTTCTTCCTCCTTTATAGCCGAATGCATCGTAATACCACTTGAAATATTTATCCTGAAGAGCGGGTGTCCAGCCAACTTTTGCTAAACTGAGCATGGTCGCATAATACGTATGTTGAGCAGGCGGAATATTCGCCAACATAGCGGCAATATCGGCTCCGTATTGAGGGTTTCTCAAAATCAAATCGCTTGAGGCCGTTGCTGTTTCAACATTCAATTCATTACTTCCCGCCTCGGTTTTGATATCCATCAATTTCATGGTTTTTGCCACGGCTTCAGGAGCATCTAAATAAATCAAAACCTTGCTCAATGAACGGTTCAAATGAGCGGTATTTGCTGGATAAAGTGGGTTCAAATACGCAATAATTTTAGGTTTTAAGGTAGCATCGGGTTGTCCCATTCTTAGAAATGCTAACTCAAATGCCCTCAATAAATCCAATTGTTGAGGTTGCGTTAAGGCTTTAAAGTTGATAGTTAAAAGCGCATTCAAAATTTCATTTTTCTTGTCTACTTTATTCTGGCGAATTAAGGAAACCAAGGCCTGAGTTTGTGCCATCGGGTCTTTTTCATTCAAAGCCAAGTTTTCCCATTCGCTTACAGGTTGATGTTCGATGGCCAAACGAGCAGCGTATCGAATAAATCTATCGGGATTTTTCAAATAAGGAAAAGCAATTTTAACGGCTTCTTTATTTGGTTCGCCTGTATGATATTGTTCCAAGCTTCTTCTGATGGTATTGGCAGAATTTATCGGTTTTGCCGCAACAGGGTCAGTATTTTCATTTCCAATATAAGAAACTCGGTATAAATCAGATTCTAATTTACGACCACCCGTTAAGAAATACAATGCTCCATCTGGACCAATAACGCCATCGGTTAATGGTAAAGGAAGTCCCGATAAAAATTCTTCTCTTTCGCCCGAATAAGTTGAACCCGAAGGTTTTAGATTTATTGCGTGAATAATGCCAAAACTCCAATCGAAAGCCAACAGCGTACTTTTATATTTTGCGGGAAATTTGGCATCTTTTAAATGGATTAAATTCGTTGGCGAACCTTGCCCAATGTTAAGAACGGCAGGTAAATTATCAGGAAATGTTGGCGACCATTTACTATTGCCCGTTCTCCAGCCAAATTCACTGGCACTTGTAGCGTGACAAATACGAGTTGGACGGTACCAAGGCAGACCAAAATCCCATTCCATATCCGCATCGTACACAAATAAATCGCCTACTTCATTAAAAGCCATATCAAAGGCATTTCGATAGCCAGCGCTAAATAATTCCCATTTTTTTCCTTCAGGGTCGAGGTTTGCAATCCATCCTCCTGGAGCATTACGGTCATTGGCGTGTCCACGAGGGTCTTTTATGAGTGGAAATAAATTGTCTTCCTGCCAATTTGAGGGTAAACGGTAAGCATCCAAAGGTGGAATGTCGGTATGATTTCCACAAATAACAAACAAAGATTTTTTGTCGGGAGAAAGCACGATGCTATGCGGGCCGTGTTCTCCTTCACCAACTAATTCTTTTAACAAGGTAAGTTTATCAAATTGGTCGTCATTATCCGTGTCTTGAAGTCGGTACAAGCCACTTTTACGAGTAAATTGTTTGTTATTTTTGCCGTTATTAATCATTACATACAAACTATTGAAGGCATACAATAAGCCATGAGCATAACCCATTCCCGTTGTATCAATATTGGGTGCTTTCCCAATTGTTAGCTTTTCGATAGTCGTTTTACTTTCAGTACCAATGGCGGGAATTTTTAAGCGATATAAAGAACCGTATTGGTCTGAAACAATCATCCTTCCTTTGTCATCGAAAGTCATTGAAACCCAAGAGCCATAATTATTTTCCGAAGGACTATAAAGATGTTCTGCTTTGAACCCATCAGTCAGTTTTAGCTTTTCAACTTTTGGATTTTCTACGCCTGAAATAGAAGGTTTTGTAGTTCTTACGGGTATAAATGAAGCAATTACAAAAATTGCAATTAGCCCAAAGAAGAGTTTAATATAAACACTTTTTGTAAACATGAGTTGTTGATTTTATAAACTATTTATTTTTTGATTTCTAATAAAATAATTATGAAATAATTAGGATAAATATAGTTAATCATACTACCTTTTTAGTACCGACCTGTAAGGTTTTGTCAAACCTTACAGGTCGAAATATTGATTTTGGTCAATAATAAAACTAAAAATAAGGTGTTAAGGCTGCTTCATCGGCAGGAAGACCGTATAATAGGCTAATATTTGAGAAAGCGTTGCTCCGAAGTGTTGCGCCTTCTGGATAATAGTAATCCACAGGGTTTGCTTTAATTCGATTTCCGTAGGCTGTTATTACTTCAATGGCTCTGCCTGTTCTAATTAAGTCAAACCAACGTTTATTTTCAAAGGCTAATTCAACTCTTCTTTCTTGATAAATAGCACTCCGCATTTCAGTTTGCGAAATGGCTTTTGAAGCACCAAGACTCGCTCTTGTTCGGATTTGATTTAAATAAGTTGCGGCTTCAGAAACTTTATTTTGCTCCATTAAGGCTTCGGATAAAAATAATAGAACTTCTGAATAGCGGTAAATTGGCCAATTATTTCCCGTATTTCCGTGTAAAGTATGCGTCTTGGCGAATTTTTTGATGTACGGAAAAACCTTATTTGCCCTTAAACTTCCACTTAATGTTACATAACCAATTGAGGCACCTTTTCTTAAATCACCCGTTTCGTAAGCCGCAATAATATCGGGAGTTGGCGCATTATTGCCTTCACCTGTCAGCGGTTGTGGGTTAGAGGTCCCCGTGATGGGCTTTAATTCTTCGGGAGTCATTGGGCGAGGGAGAAAATTGTAAATTATACTGCCATTCAATCCCGCTGAACCTTCCAAAAACTGAACTTCAAAAATTGATTCTTGATTGTTTTTATTATCTGTATTGGTGGAAAAGGCATTTTCATACCCAACCATCAAACTGTATTCGCCACTCGTAACGATCTCTTTGGCTACTTTTTCAGCCTCTGCCCATTTCTTTTGAATAATATATACGTTTGCCAATAAGGTCTTTGCCGAACCAGAAGTAACTCGACCCGCTTCTTGTTTTGATTTTGGTAATAAAAAAGTGGAGGCTTGCGTAGCATCTTTAATAATCTGTGCGTACACTTCCTCAACTGAAGATAAGGGCAAAGCTGCTTCTTGTCTGATGGTTACGGGCGTTAAATGCAAGGGTACTTTTCCGAAATATTGTACTAATTCAAGGTAAGCATACGCTCTCAAAAATAGGGCTTGACCTTTCAGATTATTTTTTGAATCAGCATTAAATTCAACATTGTCAATCTGAGATAATATTTGATTGGCACGGGCTATAATCTGATAATCCAAACGGTAATTATTTAACACGTGGGTGTTTGAAGTAACACCATTGGCAGTTGGAACGGCAAAATCGGCAATATCTTCTTGCTGCTCAGTGGCTCCAAAGAGGATATTTCGGTAATAATAAGTATTGTCGGAGTGCATTTCTCCTAAAAGATACGCTCTGTCGTTGACAATACTTCGCAATGGCACATACGTCGCATTGACAGCTTGTTGAAAATCAGCTTCTTTATTAAAGAAAGTGGCTGAACTCAAGGCCGTTTCTGGAACGACCGTCAGAAAATCCTCTTTACAACTCGTTTGGGAAAACCCCAATATGATGGATATAATTAATACCTTTTTCATGTTTTCAAAAGTTTAATGTTTAGAAATTTAGATTTATACCGAGTGTATAGGTACGAGGCACGGGATAGTTTGACAAATCCAGACCTTGACTTAAGTTTCCACCATCACCATTGCCAGCACCATTGGCACTTGTTTCGGGATTTGGTCCGCCCCAATATTGCGTAAAAATGTACGCATTTTGGATGGAAGTATAAATCCTTGCCGATTTGAACACTTTATTCAAAGCGCCAATTGAGTACCCAAGTGTGATGTTTTTGATAGTGAAAAATGAAGCATCCGCAATAAATCTGCTGTTCATCCAATCCCTTTCAATACCCGTTACGTTACCGCCACCGACGGTTGTACCGTAAAATCCTTTCCCTGGATTTTCAACTGAACGGAAACGATATTGGGCTTCTTTTACCATGTTAAACACCCCATCTAAATTTGCCGTACTGTATAAGTGTCTGACTAATAATTGATTACCGTAAGAACCTGAACCGATCACACTAAAATCAAAGTTTCCGTATTGCAGTGTATTTGTAATCCCGTAAGTGAATTTTGGGAAAGGACTTCCAATGATTACACGGTCATCATTGTCACCGCCATTAGTAATAATTCCATCTCCGTTTTGGTCGGTTAATTTGATACTTCCTACCGTAGAACGACCTGGAACTTGGGGAGAATTCTTCAAATCTTCAGCATTTTTATAAACTCCTTGAGCTACATGTCCATAGAATTGCCCAAATGGCTGACCTACTTTGGTAATATGAAAGGCACCATAAACTCGGTCAATACCATCGGCTAAGGCTACCACTTCGTTTCTATTAAATGAAATATTGAAATTGGTTGTCCATTTTAATTTTCCAACAGTGTTTTTAGTGACAAGCGAAAATTCATGTCCCCAAAATTTAATCTCACCGATATTATCATTAAAATTTCCAAAACCAGATTCTTGTGCTACTTGAACACTGTATAATAGATTCGTTGTGTTTTTCTTATAAAAATCATAGATAAATTGCACTCGGTTATTGAATAAACCAAGGTCAAGTCCGATATCAAACTGGCGAGTAGTTTCCCAACCCAAATTTTTGTTTGCCAAAGATGTAACCACTGCCCCAGACGAAACTGTATTGCCAAAAACGGCGTTAACCGTATTGTTAATTAGAGCGTAGGAAGTATAATTACCAATATTATTATTCCCAATAACGCCGAAACTTGCTCTAAGTTTCGCAAAAGAAATTTCGGAATATTTTTGAATAAATGGCTCGTCCGAAATCACCCAACCCACTGATGCAGAGGGAAATGTACCCCATCGATTATCTGAACCAAAGCGAGATGAACCATCGGTTCTCACAGCGGCAGTAAATAAGTATTTGCCTTTATAATTGTACGTTAATCTGGAAAGGAAGGAGGTTAAACTCCATTCTTGAACGCCATTAAAAGTACCCGCCCGATTGACATTAATTGCTCCCTGCACCGTTGGAAGTCTGTCGTCTGCATAAGTGTCGGCTTGGGTACGTGTGCTTTCTTGTCTAAATTTTTGGTTTGTGAAACCCACTAATAATTCAAAATTGTGATTATTATTGAAACTCTTCGAATACGTAGCCAAATTTTCATTCAACCAAGTGGTATTTTCCGTGTTTTCACGAATTGAAACGGCCGTGGTTGGAATCGGAACATTGATTGCACTCGTCGCAGTGGAAGGATTAAAAAAGAAGAATTTTGTACGCAAAACCTCCACGTTAAAAGTCGATTTCAAGACTAAACCGCTAAATGGTTTATATTGAAGATACGCATTTGAAATTAGGTTTGTGGTCGTGGTCTCATTCACTAATTCATTTGCTGCACGCACCCAATTGGCGTAAGCGAAAATATTTCCTGTACTGGCTGGGAATTTATTGAAAAGAGTCAATTCACCATTGGCATCACGAATTGGCATAACTGGCCAAGTGTGCAGCGCATTAAATAAAATACCCGTTCCTCGGTCACCGTCCGTTCTTGGCGTATTATCGAAAACGTATTGAGGCGCTAAATTAAAGCCCAGTTTTATTTTGTCCGAAACATCAAATTCAGAATTTATCCGAAGTGAATACCTTTTATAAGCATTATTTATCACCACGCCTTGCTGATTAAAAACCCCCGCAACCACGGCAGTTCGGGCTTTTTCTCGGTTGGAAGTGATGCTTAAATTATAACTTTGTAACGGTGCGACTCGCAAAAGAGCATCATACCAATCATTATTTTTACCTTCATATTGGGCTGGATTTTGAAATTCTGCGGGAACTGGTTGCTTGGCATCCTCATAAGATTCTTTTTTAAACTGTGCAAATTCAACCGCATTCATCATTTCAATCCTGCCTTTCATGGGAACTTGTTGTAAGCCTGTGAAAGTATTAAAACTCACACTCGTGCCAGCTTTTCCTTTTTTAGTCGTTATCAAAACCACTCCATTGGCTGCCCTTGAGCCGTATAAAGAGGTGGAAGCGGCATCTTTCAAAATGGAAATTTCTTCAATTTCATCGGGGTTCAACGCACTAATATTCCCAGTAATCGGAAAACCATCAATCACGTAGAGTGGGTCACTTCCTGCCGAAACCGAGACTTGCCCTCGAATACGAACCGACATTCCTTGACCAGGTTTTCCCGTAGTTTGGTTTATTTGAACTCCTGCCAATTGCCCCTGTAGTTTTTGGGTAATTTGCGAAACTGGAATGTCTTTCAACTCTCGATAATTTACCGTTTGAACGGCTCCGGTAACTTCCTTTTTCAACTGTGTGCCGTACCCGACTACCACAATTTCATCCAAATTCTGTTGATCTTCGTTCAACAGTACACTCAAAATATTTTGTCCTTCGGTAATCGCTACTTCTTTCGATACGTAGCCGATAAAACTGAATGATAAAACGGCTTTATTGCTTACTTCAATCTTAAAACTACCTTCAGCATCCGTAGTAGTACCTCTTGTTGTGCCTCTTACCGCAACACTTACACCACTTAATGGAACGCCATCTTGACCAGAAACTTTACCTTTGATTTGTTGCTGAGAAAAAGCAACTGATGAGAGAAACAGAATCGTTGCAAAAAAACAGGTGGACGCAATAATTCTGACTTTGTGAAAAGTAATTGTGTTTTTCATTTGTAAAGGTTGTTTAGAATTTGAATAATTTTAATAGCACTTAATAAGTATATTATTTCTTAAAATTATTCAAATTTTATAAATTATTAATTAACGACTGTCCTGTACCTTCATGCGTTAAAAAAAGAAGTATTTACATAAAACAGATGCTTCTTCAGAAATCAAGAAATAGAAAATTTAGTTAAAATCGGGAATTCTTCTACTGTTAAAATATTCATTTTTAGATATTTATAAATAGGAGAAACCACGGTGCTAAAATATAATTTTGACAAGACAAAGTTTTTTTAATTATCCATTTGTAAGGCTCAATTCTATTAAACGTACATAATTAGAATTTATACCTCACAATTAAGAGAAATAATTTCCTTCGGTTTGCTGCATTTTACTTAGCATTCATACATTAAATATGTATTAATTCTTAAAGTTTTTAGTATGAAAAAGTCATACAAATTTCATCATTCAATAACCTTCACTTTTTATGTCAAGGATACATTTGTGGATAAAATATTTAATGAAAAACATTCGCCATTTATTTTTGTGGATGCCATCAGTTTTGTTAAAATATTTACTTAAAATCCCCAAAAAATTATGCAGAAAAATTTACTAAAAGTCTTACAGACTTTTCTGATTGTGTCAACTACATTAATACAGTCAATGGCACAGAACAGCACGATAACAGGTAGTGTTTCGTCGGCCTCTGGCGAGGTTGTTCCGGGGGTTTCTATCCAAATAAAAGGAACCAATTTAGGAACAGTTACTGACACTAAAGGCTTTTATAAAATTAGCGTGAATGGAGAAAAAACCGTGCTTATTGTTTCTTCAACTGGCTTTGCTTCCCAATTAGTAGTCGTGGGGAATCGTAGTAAGATTGACGTAGTTTTGGAAGAAGATACCAAAACACTTGATGAGGTAATTATTACGGCTTTAGGTATAAAACGTGAAGAAAAATCCTTGGGATTTGCCGCTCAAACTATCAATGCCCACGCCGTTGTTGACGCTAAATCTAATAACTGGGTAAATACGCTTTCGGGTAAAGTAGCTGGTTTAAATATTCAAGGGGTTGGTGGTGGACCAATGGGTTCATCCAGAATTACATTACGAGGTGAATCTTCGTTGAATTTAGAAAATAACCAAGCTCTTATTGTGGTTGATGGCGTCCCGATTAGTAGTAAAATTACGGGTACTGGTTATACTTCACACCTTTCGGCAGATAGTCCCGTTGATTATGGCTCAACAGTTTCAGATCTGAATCCTGACGATATCGAAAACGTTACTGTGTTGAAAGGAGCCGGTGCAACTGCACTTTATGGTAGTCGTGCGGCTGGTGGTGCTTTAGTTATCACCACGAAAACGGGTGCAAGAAAAGATAGAGGAATTGGGGTTACTTTCAACAGTAACGTCAGTTTTGAACAAGTAAATCGTTATCCAGATTATCAATTTGAATACGGAGAGGGCAGAACAAGTGCCTATTATTCTTATTTAAACAGTGCTGATGGTATCAATACAAGCACATCGGCTGGTGCGGGACGTGCGTGGGGACCAAAATTTAATGGTCAAAATTATTTTCAATATAATCCAAATTCCCCCGACGGGAAAGCCACTGAACGTACGCCTTGGGTTCCCTACAATAATTATATTTCTGGTTTTTTCCAAACGGGAAGAACAATCTCAAATAGTATTTCACTCGAGGGAGGTACTGATAAAGGTTCTGCAAGGTTTTCATTTACGCACATGAAAAATGAGTGGATTATTCCAAATACTGGTTTTGAGCGTATCAATGCTGCTTTATCGGTTAACCAACAATTATCAAGTAAATTAAAAATTATTGGGAAGGCAAATTATACCAATAAGCAGAGTGATAATTTGCCCGCAGCAGGTTACAATAATCAATCTCTCATGTATTTTTTGATGATTGGAACCGCACCAAATATAAATCCAGCATGGTTTAATCCTTATTGGCAATCTGATTTAGAAGGTGTTCAACAGCGTAATCCTTTCAATCCTGGCCCTGATAATCCATATTTGGGCATGAACGAGATGTTGAATAAAATGAATAAACACGGATTTATCGGTAATATTTCAGCCAATTATCAGATTTCTGATAAATTTGATCTTATGATTAGAAGTGGTTTGGATATGTCTTTTGAATATCGTTCGCAACAACGTCCATTCAGTATGACCAAATATCCAAGAGGAATGTTCAGAGAGCAAAATGTTTTTAGTTACGAATCTAACACAGACTTTTTATTGAATTACAAGGATAAAATTAAAGATAAAATTACGGTAAGAGCTTCGGTTGGTGGTAATGCAATGAATCAAACGTATGATTTTGCAGGTTTATACGCTGACCAATTAGCCCAGCCAGGAATCTATCAAATTTCTAATAGTTTAGACCAAGCCGTTGCTGACCCACTCAAAACTCGTAAGGCAATTAATAGTATTTACGCTACCACACAGTTTGCTTTTGACGAAATGATTTTCTTAGATTTTACGGGTAGAAATGATTGGTCAAGTACGCTTCCTTTTGTTAATAATTCATTTTTCTATCCTTCGGTTAGTTCAAGTTTTTTACTGAATGAATTATTAAAAGTACCCGATGTTATTTCATTTGCTAAAGTTCGTGCTTCTTGGGCTCAAGTTGGAAATGATACTCGACCTTACCAAACAGTGCGTTATTATGACCGAATTTATAGCAATAATTTCACAAATCCATCCACCCTATTCAATGCAAATCTTAAACCTGAAATTACATCAAGTTATGAGTTTGGTTTGGACTTGCGTATGTTCAAAAACCGTATCGGTTTAGACGTTGCGTTTTATAATAATGATAGTCGTAATCAAATTTTGGCCATACCGCTCGATCCTACTTCAGGATTCTCAAATGCGCTCATAAATGCAGGTTTAATCAATAGCAGAGGTGTAGAAGTAAAATTAGTGGGTAAAATCGTCAATAATTCTAATTTCAAATGGAATTCTACGGCAATTTGGTCGCAAAATCGTAGTTATGTACGTGAATTAGCGGAAGGAATTACTAACCAAACCATTTATAGTCATAGTGGAAATGTAACCATTGAAGCCCGTGTCGGTGGGTTAATGGGTGATATGTACGGTCGTGGTTTCCAACGTTCTCCTGATGGACAAATTATTTATTCATCGACTGGGTTGCCTGCCCAACTCGACCCTACCGTTAAAAAATGGGGAAATGCTTTTGCTGATTGGAAGGGAAGTTGGTCGAATGAATTTGCTTATCGAGGGCTTAAATTAAGTGTTTTATTAGACGGTCAAATGGGTGGAAGTATGTATTCACAAACCAATCACAAGAACAATACCCTTGGAAAAACCCAAGTAACACTCCCGGGAAGAGAAGGTGGAATTATTGGTGATGGTGTTGTTTTGCAACCCGATGGAGCGTATAAACCCAATACAGTTAAAGTTGCGGCGAGTGCTTACTATGATAATTACTATCAAATTAGTAACGCAGAAGTAAATATTTTTGATGCTTCATTTCTGAAAATTCGAGAGGTTCGTTTCGAGTTCAGTTTGCCACAAAGTTTGTTAAGTAAAATCGGCGTTCGTCAAACAAGCGTAGCTGTGTTTGGACGTGATTTATTCAATTTTACTAAATTCCCTGGTTTCGACCCAGAAGGCGGTAATCTTAATAATGGTACCTTGACTCCTGGTGTGGAACTCGCACAGTTTCCGTCTACAAGAAGCATGGGAGTAAACCTGACATTCAAATTTTAATTTAAAAGTATTTCAAAAATGAAAAATAAATTCAAATATATAATTGCAATTTTAGTAGTGGGGTCATTTATTACATCATGTAGTAAGAATTTTGAAGAAATCAACGTTGACCCAAATCGCCCCGAAAAGGTGAATCCTGGGGTGATTTTAGGGCAAATGCAGTACCGAATAATTAATAATTCAGTAACCGCAGCCCGTGGTTTTACCCACGAATTAATGCAAGTTGATGCTCCACGTGCCAGTACGAGTGGATTAGGATTGCATCGTTATTCTGTTAGTCCTGGTGTGGGTGTTTGGAGTAGTTTCTACCAAAACCTTACCGATGCCGAAGATATTTATGCAATTGCTGATCGTCTGAAAGAAAATAATTACAAAGCAATCGCCTTACTTTATAAATGTTGGGCTTATTCTATTTTAACAGATTTATATGGAGATGTACCATATTCACAAGCAATTAAAGCAACGGAAGGGAATTTTAAACCATCTTTTGATAAACAAAAAGATATTTATACCCAAATTCTAAAAGATTTAGAAACAGCGAATGGTTTATTTGATGACACTAAAATATTAGCATATGGAGGTGACTTAGTTTACAATACGAGTGTGTTGACAGGAGATAAAAATATGGGTATTCAACGTTGGAAAAAATTTGCCAATTCACTCCGATTAAGATTATTGTTGAGGTTATCCAAAAGAGAGGGAGAACTAAAAATTAAAGACCAAATAACCGCCATTTTAGCTGACGCCGTAAAATATCCTACTTTTACTGCTAATGCAGACGAAGCTATATTTCGTTACCCTGGCACATTTCCGTATTTTAATCCCTACTATAATGCTCGTACTTTGGATTGGAGAGAAGGAACGTATTTTACTGAATTTTTCTTAAATCCCATGAATGCCAGTGCCGATCCACGTCGTGCCATTTGGGCGATTCCAGTTATGGTAGGCGGTATTTCAACCTTCCGAGGTATTCAAAGTGGTTATCCAACCACGTTGGAATATGTAGTTGGTCAAAATTCAAGTTATACCGATGCACTTAAAACGCTCCCGCAGTTAGGGGTTATGATGACCTTAGCTGAAGTAGAATTTATTAAAGCTGAGCTTTCTCTTAAAGGATATATCACGGGTAAAACGCCAAAGGCCCATTATGAAGCTGGAATTGCTGCTTCAATGATACAATGGGGAGCCGTATTGCCTACTGCTTTTTTGAGTCAAAAAACTATTGCTTATGACGCAACGGGTACTTCTGAAAAGCAATTAGAACAAATTATGCTACAAAAATACTACGCTTATTTTTTTGTAGATTATCAAGCATGGTTTGAAAAACGTAGAACTGGATATCCAGTTCTACCTCGTGGTGCGGGTATTCCAGCCGAAAATAAATTTCCCAGCCGTGTGCCGTACCCAACTTATTTGCAATCGCTTAATCCAGAAGGATTATCGGGTGCCACGGTTTCTATTGGTGGTGACAATAGCGACACGAAAGTATGGTGGGAAAAGTAAATTATCTTTATATGTTTATTACAAACGCTGGTAGGTTCTAAGTAGCTTACCAGCGTTATACTTTTAAAAATAACTCAAATGAAACAAATTTTTAAGCTCATGTTGTTGCTATGTTCTGTGGCAACCTATGGACAATCTTTAAATGCTCAACTTGAAAGTCGCCGAGTAATGTTGCCCAATGGCTGGTCGTTGACTCCTGCGGGGCGGTCGATTGAAGTGGGTGATTTACCGTTGAATATGTCGGTTTCTTCGTCTCAAAAATTGATGGCAGTAACGAACAATGGGCAAGGTAAGCAAACGATTCAGCTAATTGATATAAAAACTGAGAAAATGCTGGATAACGTAGAAATCCCAAAATCATTTTATGGATTAAAGTTTAGCCGTGATGAAAAAAGCCTATATGCCTCGGGGGGTAATGATAATTGGATTCTGAAATATGCCATTGTCGAAAATAAACTTATCCTAAGTGATAGTTTAATTTTAGGTAAAAAATGGCCCAACAAAATTTCTCCCGTGGGAATTGAGATAGACGATGACCGTCAATTGATATACGTGGTTACCAAAGAAAACAACTCGTTTTATATAATAGATTTGAAAACTAAAGCCATCGTACACGAGCAAAATTTAGGTCATGAAGGATATACGTGCGTTCTTTCTCCCGATAAAAAAATATTGTATATCTCACTCTGGGGCGGTCGTAAGATTGCTTTATTTGATACTGAAACCCGCAAAATTACAAGTACAATTGCCGTTTCATACAATCCCAATGAATTAATTCTGAGCAAAAATGGAAAGCATTTATTTGTGGCAAATGCGGGAGATAACAGCGTTTCAGTGATTGATACAAAATTACAAAAAGTAATCGAGGTATTGGACGCAGGTTTGTATCCAAACTCATTGGTTGGGTCGGCTACCAACGGGGTTGCCTTATCTAAAGATGAAAAAACTCTTTATATTGCTAACGCAGATAATAATTGTTTAGCAGTTTTTGATGTAAGTACCAAAGGAAAGAGTTATTCAAAAGGGTTTATGCCAGTGGGGTGGTATCCTACGAATGTGAGAGTGGTAGGTAAGAAAATTTTTGTCGCAAACGGAAAAGGATTTACTTCATTTGCGAATCCCAAAGGGCCACAACCTTCACAAAAAGCCATCCGTTCGGAATCTCATCTGGGGGAAGATACTCGTGGACAATACATTGGTAATTTGATGAAAGGAACGCTCAGCATTATTGATTCACCAAGTGAAAGTGAACTAACCATTTATTCTAAAAAAGTGTACGAAAATACGCCCTATAAAAAAGACAAAGAACTTATCGCTGAAGGCGAAATAAACAATCCTATTCCTATGAAAGTAGGAGATTCGTCCCAAATTAAGCACGTTTTTTATATTTTGAAGGAAAACCGTACTTATGACCAAGTTTTTGGGGATATAAAAGAAGGAAACGGTGATTCAACGCTCTGCTTATTTGGGGAAAAATACACACCAAATCAGCATAAATTAGCTAAAGAGTATGTGTTACTCGATAATTTTTATGTCGATGCTGAAGTTAGTGCTGATGGTCATAACTGGTCTTTAGGCGCTCATGCTAATGATTATTTAGAAAAAACTTGGCCTACAGCTTACGGTAGAAGAGGTGGTGTAACCGAAGCAATGGGACGACGTGAAATTGCCAATAATAAAAGTGGTTTTATCTGGGATATTTGTAAAACCAAGGGAGTTAGTTTTCGTACGTATGGTGTTTTTGCCGACGACAAAAAGGGGAACATCCCTGTCTTAGATAAAGCACACGTTTGTTCATATTTTACAGGATATTATAACCAAAAAATAAAGGATACAACTCGAGTAACCCAATGGAAGAGAGATTTTGACTCTTTGGTTGTTGCTAAAGCCGTTCCTGCTTTCAACTCAATTAGGCTTGGTGCTGATCATACGCAAGGAATGGCAGTAGGAAAACCAACTCCTTTTGCTTGCGTGGCAGATAATGATTTAGCGGTAGGAATGTTTATTGAACATTTAAGTAAAAGCCCAATCTGGAATCAATCGGCCGTATTTATCTTGGAAGATGACGCACAAAATGGCCCGGACCACGTGGATGCACACCGTTCAACTGCTTTGGTAATAAGTCCTTACACAAAACGTAAATCTATTGATCATACGATGTATTCAACCTCAGGAATGTTGCGAACCATAGAACTGATTTTGGGTCTACCTCCGATGACCCAATACGATGCTGCCGCCACGCCGATGTATCGCTGTTTTACTTCAAAACCTGATTTTATGCCTTTTAAATCGATTGCTGTTTCGGTGGATTTGAGTGAGGTAAATACTGCGTACACTCCCTCGGCTAAACGTTCAGAAGGGTTAGATTTTACAGAAGTGGATAGTAACGATGATAACCTTTTCAATGAAATTCTCTGGAAAGGTATTAAAGGGGAACTCTCACAATTGCCCGCTCCGAGGCGCAGTGCATTCGTAAAGGTGGTAAAAAGCGACTTAGATTAATATAGAATGCTTTTAAAACAAAAAGATTGATGATTATTTTTAACAGTCTTTAACAATTGTTGAAGTAAATAAAAGCAATATAGAACCGCCAGATAACGTATTTATGAGTATAATTAACTCACATTTCAAAAATTAGTGGTGATAATGGAAAGAAAAAAATTTTTAAAATTCGGTTTGTCAAGTCTGGGATTGATGACAATTGCCCCATTGCTAATTACTTGCAAAAGTTCATCAGTTGATGCTGTGACGACAACCACTGGTTCATCGACCACCCCTGGTTCAACTAATGGGAGTTCAGCCAGTGATTGCACAGTGAATCCGTCGGAAACGGAAGGGCCATTCCCAACGCATACACCTGCCAGTTATGTGATAAAAGATATTACTTCGGGCAGAGCAGGTGTAGGTATGTTAACAAACATTACGATTAAAAATAAAAATAATAGCTGTGCTAATTTAGCAGGAGCGGTTGTGGATATCTGGCATTGTGATGCCGATGGTAATTATTCTGAATATGGAGGTTCAGGAATGCAAGCTACGAATTATACATCCGTACATTTTTTAAGAGGTCGTCAAACAACGGATGCAAACGGTTTAGTTAGCTTTTCCTCAATTTTTCCAGGTTGGTACAGCGGACGTGCCGTTCACATTCACGTCCACGTATATAATACGAGTGGCAAATCACTTTTGGTAACGCAAATTGCCTTTCCTGCAACTGTCTGTGATACCGTTTTTACCACAGCAGCCTCATTTTATAAAAAAGGAAAAGCCGACACAACCAACGAAAAAGATAATGTTTTTAGCGATGGATATTCAACGCAGTTAGCATCATTATCGGGTGATATTACCAATGGTTTTACCTTGACTCATACTATTGTGGTCAGTGCTTAGGAATAATTATAAAATGAAAATGTAGCTCAAATACGACTTTTGAGCTACATTTTTTATCACAATAAAATGCGACAAACCGAAGGAATAATTTATCTTTCCGAACGCAGAGAATGTTTTCAAACCGATACTTTTAGGAGTTATTTTACGCTCCCAAATCCCACCTCGACTTCTCCTTTTACGTCCTTAATTAAGTTTTTGGATAACACTTTATCGGCTCAAAAAACGTCGATATTTTTAGCCGATGATGATTACGTTATAATACTTTTGCCCTTAGTAGGAGCGGTGGAAGTATTTTATCAAAATGAAAGTAATATCCTCAATCCGGGAGAATTAGCTTGTTTTTCGATAAAAAATCAGGATGAAATTCTTATCCAAAATCCTTACGAAGCGGAGCTGATAAATTATCTTGAAATTTGGATAAAGCCAGAAAAGCAAATGCCTCATGGGAAGTATTTTTATGAATTTGACTTGGAGAAAAATGTCAATTCTTTGTTTCAAATTGCGGAAAATTATTTGACAGAAAAAGTTTTTATGGGCAAATTTGGTGGGAGGAAAGAAGGCGTTTTTCCGATTGAGAATAGCGCATTTGTATTTATCATCAATGGTGCTTTTGAAGTTCAAAATAGACTTTTGGAAGCTCGCACAGGACTTTCTCTCTGGAATTTGGATGAACTTGAAGTCGAAGGTTTGGCGTATGAAAATATTATTTTGGTGATTAATAATTAGGCATATTCCACTGAAATTAAGTATTATGTCAAAAATGGAAGTCGTTCTTCAAAAGGATGACTTCCATTTTTGCTGTAAAATTTATGATAATGCTATTTTAATTCTCTTCACTGCTTCCTCTAAAACTGATTTTGGGCAGGCAAAATTTAGGCGTAAAAAGCCATCACCCATAAAAGTTTTTCCGGTCATTAATCTTACTCCTGACTTTAAAATTACTTCTTGAATATTCTCAATGCCTGTTTCACGGGCATCAATCCAACCTAAATAAGTAGCTTCCAGCGGTAATAATTTCAAACCTTTGTATCCATTTAATTCCTGATACATATAATCGTGGTTGGCTTTCAAATAATCAATTAATTGCAAACGCCAGTCTTCACAATCACGATAAGCTGCCATGGCCGCCACCATTGAATGTCGGGGAAGTGGAGGGAAAAAACCATCTTTTGCGGCATTAAATTTTTGTCTCAATTCAGGGTTCGGAATGATGGCTACTGAACAGCCCAAACCCGCAATGTTGAAGGTTTTTGAAGGTGCTAATAGCGTAATGGTCATATCCTCAGTTACTTGACTCAAACTGGCTATGGGAATGTGTTTTTTATTTTCATCCAAAATTAAGTCACAATGGATTTCGTCTGAACAAATAATGATGTTATGTTTTTGACAAATTTCTGCCAATTTTACTAATTCTTCCTTCGTAAAAACCGTTCCCGCAGGGTTGTAAGGATTGCACAACATGAACAATTTTGTATCCTCCGTAATCGCTTTTTCGAGCGCATCAAAATCGAATGTCCAACGATTTTCTACTTCAATTAAAGGAAACGTTTGTAGTTTTTTACCTACGTACCCAGGCGCAAGATGAAAAGGGTGATACACTGGAATGGAAGTAATAACGGCTTCGCCAATTTCGCCAATCGCTCGACAAGTTGCGGTAATAGCAGGAACAAGTCCAGGAATCCAAACTTGCCATTCTTTTTCAGTTTTCCAACCATAAAGCCGTTCAAGTCGAGCTTGCAAAATGTCTTTTAGTTCTTCAGGAACGATTGAATAGCCAAAAACACCATGTTCGGTAACTTCTCTAAGTACTTCTAAAATTGGTTCTGGACTTCTGAAATCCATGTCCGCCACGGGCATGGGAATGGTTCCTTCGGGGTCTTGGAAGAAATCCCATTTGAAAGAATCGGTATTTTTTCTGTCGATGACTTCGTTGAAATTGTATTTCATAAATTATTGTATTTCAGTGGATTTAAGTTTATCTACGTATGATTTGAATTTTATGGAAATGATAAATACAAAGCCCATTAAAGCGGCATTAATAAAAAATGATATTTGATAGGAGCCTTCTAAATTAAATAATTTTGCGGTTAAAAAAGGCCCTAAAAACGCTCCTCCGCCTTCAAACATACTAATGGTTCCGTTGATTTTGCCCGCTTCTTTCAATCCAAAACTTTTGATAATAATGAGATTATATAGCGAATAAATTCCACCCCAACTAATGGCTAAAAAGGTAATTGACGGCAATATTATTGATTTATCCATCGAAGAAAAACCTAAAATGCCCAATATCATCAATAGACAGCAAGTTGAAAAAACGATGTATGGATTAATATAATCGGCAAATAATGAAATTAACAGCTTGCTCAAACCAGCAATTAAAAAATATAAAGTTAAATAATAACTGGCATTTTTAGCATCAAAACCCAAACCAACTACGTGCAGAAAAACATTAGCAATGGTGCCTACAAGGCTATAAAATGTGCAAAATCCACAGATACATATTAACCAAAATAGGTGTTTTTTTGTAGCTTCTTTATACGACATTCCTATTTTCAACAAATCTGAACTAATATTTTTTTCGAGATTTTTTCCAAATCCTAAGGCAAAAATGCCAATTTCAGCGGGTGAATTTTTTACAAAGAAATAAATATAAAAAAAGGCTAACAATGGAAATATTGATAGTATTTGAAATGCTTGTCGCCAACCGTAAGCATCTAATAAATGGGTGTTTAAAGGGGAGAAAATGGCACTTCCAAGACTTGTGCCTACTAAAACTATCCCAATGGCCAATCCTCTTTTGTCATTAAACCATGATGAAACCAAGATGATACACGAAACTGAACCTGCCGTAACCATAGCAATTCCCAAGAAAAAATGAACAAGATAGGCTTCAAATTTATTATGAATAAAACTATAACTCGCCAGCGTTATTGCTAAGGTTAATGTGCCCAAAAGAAGCATTTTTTTTACTCGAATCTTGTCAATAATTATCCCCGAAATTAAGATGAAAAGAAGTGTGACACCATTAGTAATTGATTCTCTGACTTTTAATTCCTCACGACTCCAATGAAATTCATCCAAAAATGCTTTGTCGAAAACTGATAAAGAGGTGGTAGTCAGACCATTAACTACAATTAAGGTAAGAAGCCCCGAAAAGCAAATAATCCAAGGGTAATATTGAACTTTCCAATCAGGGGTGATGGGTGGGGTCTGAATATTGTGATGAAACATTCTTAATAATGGGTAAAGTTAGCATGGGACTCATAGTTTAAACTACGATAATTATTATTGGGTTCATAATGCAAACTATTTTCTCTATTGCCATAGAACTAAGCATTCAGTAAAACAAAATTATTTTTACCTTTGAAACTTGAAGTGGTAACATCAACCATTTTCAATCTCAATGTTACTCAATTCCACAAAAACCATGAAAAAAATCCTCATTTTACTGTTTTTGAGCATTAATCTATTTGCTCAAAAAAATATTTCACTTCAAAGAAGTACCCCCGAAGCTGAAGGGGTTTCATCCGAAGGTATTAGTAGTTTTATTGATGCCGTTTCAAAAAGTAAGCATGAATTACACAGTTTCATGATTCTGAGACACGGAAAAGTGGTTTCGGAAGGCTGGTGGAATCCCTATAGAAGTGATTTAAAACATACTTTATATTCGTGTAGTAAAAGTTTTACGGCTTCTGCTATCGGGTTAGCCGTGAGTGAAGGAAAATTGACGGTTAATGATAAAGTTATTTCGTTTTTTCCAGAAGATTTACCCACCACAATCAGCCCAAATTTAGCTGAATTGAAGATTAAAGACCTTTTGAGTATGAGTGTAGGGCACGAAAAAGAGCCTTCTGCTATCATTGCTTTGAGTGATAATTGGGTTAAAGATTTTTTGAATACACCCATTAAATATCAACCTGGTACCAAGTTTCTGTACAATTCTCCCGCTACTTATATGTTGTCTGCGATTGTGCAGAAAGTGACTGGACAAAAAGTAATTGATTATCTAAAACCAAGACTATTTGACCCACTCGGAATTACTGGAATGGATTGGGAAGTTGACCCAAAAGGAATTAATACTGGTGGTTGGGGATTGCGTTTGAAAACCGAAGATATGGCTAAATTTGGTCAGTTATTTCTGCAAAAAGGAATGTGGAAGGGAAAGCAAATTTTGCCAGTTTCTTGGATTGAGGAGGCTACAACCATGAAAATTATGCAAGACCCAAATGCCACGCAAGCCCGCAAAGATTCGAGTGATTGGTTGCAAGGATATTGCTATCAAATGTGGCGATGTAGAAATAATGCTTTTCGGGGTGATGGCGCAAACGGACAGTATATTATCGTTTTGCCAGAGAAAGATGCCGTAATTGCTATTACTGCCGAAGCACCCGATATGCAGGGAGAAATTAACCTGATTTGGAAGTATTTATTACCCGCTTTTCAAGATAAGAAATTGGCTTTAAATCCTAAATTATTGGCAAGTTTAATAGAAAAAACGGCTTCATTAGCTTTACCAATAGGCACTAAGAATGCTCATTCTACTATCGAAAATGTAATTTCTGGTAAAAATTACGGAATGCTTGCGGGAGAGAAAAGCCTTGAAGGTGTTAGTGTAGAATTCAAGAATGATATGTGTTATTTGTCCTTAAAAACGGACTCCGTAACCCATAAAATTCCATTCGGATTTGGGAAGTGGGAATTATCAGAAACCACAAAATTTGGGCCCTATTTAGTGGCACGAGCAAGAGCAAATCGGGTTGGATTACCCATTTTTAAAGTAGCAGGAAGCTATGAATGGAAGGACGATAAAACGCTTGAAATGACGTTGAGATACATCGAAAGTCCTCATACTGAAACGATTACTTGTACTTTTGAAAATGATAAAGTAAGTGTTGATTTTCTGAATATTTTCAATAAGAATCAGCAAAGAAATATTTCAAAAGGAGTTATTGGCAAAGATGTGGCCAATGCGCCAAAATTGATTATCAGAGGGGACGATATGGGATATTCTCATTCGGGAAATGAGGCGTTGATAAAATGCTATAATGAAGGTATTGAGACTTCGATTGAGGTAATTGTGCCGTCGCCGTGGTTTCCTGAAGCCGTAAAATTGTTGGTTCAAAACCCCAAAATTGACGTGGGTTTGCACTTTGCCATTACCAGCGAATGGGATAATGTAAAATGGCGACCTTTAACAGATTGTAAAAGCCTGAGAAATGCCGATGGTTATTTTTACCCAATGCTTTATCACAACAATAATTATCCAAAACAGGCCATCACAGACAATGATTGGAAGGTGGAAGATTATGAAAAAGAGTTGAAAGCACAAATTGAAATGGCGTTGAAATACATTCCACGATTGAGCCATATTTCTGGACACATGGGTAGCACGGGTTTTACGCCCGAAATTAAGGCCTTATGTAAACGAGTTGCCAATGAATACAATTTAATAATGGTGGATTCAGATTCTCAAAAAGATAATAACATTGCCTACACAGGTTTTGATTTTAAAGACAAAACAACGGAAGAAAGAATTGAAGGATTTATTGGTATGCTTGATAAATTAGAAAGTGGTAAAACGTATGTTTTTGTAGAACACCCTGGTGTAGATAATGCCGAATTGAGGGCTATTTCCCACATTGGATACGAAGATGTAGCCCAAGGAAGACAAGACGTTACCACTATTTTTACCAGCGAAAAAGTGAAAGAAGCCATCTTAAAAAAAGGCGTAAAATTAGTGAGCTATAAAGAGGCTTTGAGCAAATGATGTTTGACAGAGTAAGTATGGTTTTATAAAAATTATGTAAAGAAAATTAGTATTGCAGATACTGACTGTCAATAATTGGCGGTCAGCATTTGTATTATTATTGATTTAATAATGAAAAATTCAATTATTTCAACAAAAAAACCTTATTTATCGTAATTTAGATTAATTTAGAAATGAAATAAGACTCCTCAATTAATATTCCCGACAACCAAATAGAACTTTTATGAAATTAAACTATGTTATTTTTTGCTTATTTTTTCTATATTTTGAAGCAACTGCCCAAAAGCCTATTCTTTTAGATGACATACATTATTACGTGAGTGACTCGTCGGTTCGTAAGGTTGCGGTAAATTATTTCAAGACCTTTTTTCAAGGTCGTGCTATGGCCGAACAAGCAATTAATCCCTTGCCATTTAATGATTATATCTCTCTACGTCCCGAGGAGGCTACTTTGACTATTTCAACATCGGGTCCATTTGCGGGTATAAATGAAGATATTTCTAAAAACTTGTTACGTGAAAAATTGAAACCTTCTGCTTCAAATCCGCCGATGTATGGCGTCTATTGGGTTGCATTTAATACAAATAATATTCGCAAAACGGTAAAGAAACTTTTAAAAACCGGTTATCATTTTGCGATGGAAGACTTTACTTTACCAACCGAACCCGAAGTAAATGCAGTGGCAATGTACGGTTTTGATTATAACATTATTGTTTTAGTGGAGCGGCCAAAAATGAAGAAGATGAAAACGGAATTCGGGATCGACCATTTGCAGCTTTTAGTCAAAAACTTAGAAGAAAATGTAAAATTTTATCAAACCGTTTTATCGGCGGAAATTATAGATAAAAAGGATCGCTCAACAGTGTTAAAAATAGGAAATTATAAATTTGTTTTGTCCGAGCCAGAAGTATTAGGGCTTGTTCGTGAGCAAGTTGTGGTACGTAACCCCAAAAAATTTGTGGCTAATGTAGACCATTTAGGTTTTTTATACGATGAAATTGAACCCGCTTTTTACGGCGCAAAAGCCAATAATTATCAAATTATTATGGAGCCGAAACCCGTGATTTTTTACGGTAAGCCTACCCCATATACTGTTTGCATTTTGATGAGTCCAGACAATTTTCAAATTGAACTACAACAAGAGGAGGGAAGAATGACTGGAAGAAAAATTTATAAGGATGATCAGAAATAAATTCTAAAATTAAGCCTTCAAGTATTTCTAAATGCAATGAAAAGTACAAATATGCAAAACCGCTGACGGGGTGAAAAACAGCCGTCAGGGTTTCGGACAAAGACCCTGACGGCGGTTTTTCATCCCGTCAGCGGTTATCGAAGTCGAATTTTTGAGTTGTGTCTATGAGTACATAATTCTGTAATTTTACTCATTCCAAGCATTTTGACCATTCAGTAGAATGCAAGGTAAATATTCACCAGGAATATCCTGATAGGCTAAAATTTCTTTTCCAATTTTTTCAGAAGTATAAAATCCAAAAAGCGTAAGTCCTTTGATTGATTTATAAAAAGTAGGTTTCTGCGCATTTGGTTCGAGGTTTATTCCCCAAAGATTCATGCCCGAACGGGGAGATTCTTTTTCATGAATCATCAAGTATTCCGTTTTTTCTTTTGGCGTTAATGCGACAAAAGGTTTGCCGTATTTGTCCACGCATCGTTCATCGAATTCTTCTAAACCTTTCAAAAATTCTTCTTTGCCCTTTTCGTCTTTGGTTTCGTTCACCATTTTATCAATAAATTGTGGCACGCCCAATTCTTTTGCCCCCGGTGTTTTGGTTTTGGGTAAAATGGTTTCCGCAATTTCTGCCACAATTTCTCCCTGATTGGGTTTCAAAAAAACGGGTTTCCAGTCCAATTTTGCTTCTTTGGCACACGAAATAAATAAAGCAGACATAGAAGCACTTGAAAGCGAAAACCCTAAAACTGCAGTAGTATTTTTTAAATAATCTCTACGATTCATATTGCGATATGTTCAAATTTTGTTTGCAACAAATAGTTTTCAATTAAATATTCTTCTTATTCATTTCACTAACCGCAAAATCTACCGCTCTGGCAGTCAATGCCATATAAGTAATGGATGGATTTACGCAGTTAGATGAAGTCATACAAGCACCATCCGTTATAAATAAATTATTGATGCCATGCACCTGATTATTGCCATTCAACACCGAAGTTTTTGGGTCTTTTCCCATTCTTGCCGTTCCCATTTCGTGTACGCCAACGCCCAAACCTCCGGCATTATCAAACGTTCTAACATTCTTAAAACCAGTCGATTCCAGCATTTCAGCAGCATCTGCCATGATTTGTTTCCTCATTTTCAATTCATTATCCTTGATGGAAGCATCAAAAACTAATTGCGGAATTCCCCATTTATCAACCAATGTTTCGTGAAGCGTAACTTTGTTTTCGTGATAAGGTAAAACTTCTCCAAAACCCATTAAACCCATGCCCCAACCCCCTGGTTTATACAGCGATTCTTTAAAATCTGCGCCAATGGAATGTTCATCGCCACCACGTCCCCAATTGGCTCTGCCTGCACCCGCACCTTGATAGTCAAAGCCTCTCAAAAAGTTAGGATTTTTCGATTTTTCGTCAATATTTACGTATTTCGGAATGAATAATCCTGCTGGCTTTCGTCCTTGATAATATTGGTCTTCCATGCCTTCAAAATCGCCCATCGCTCCAACGTGGTAATGATGATCCATCAAATTATGCCCTAATTCTCCGCTATCATTGCCCAATCCATTCGGAAAACGAGCTGATTTAGAGTTTAACAATAGTTGCGTAGTTGACAAAGTTGAAGCACGAGAGAAGATAATTTTTGCTTTGAATTCATGCACTTCATTCGTTTCGGAATCAATCACTCGTACCCCCGTTGCTGTTTTGGTCGCTTCATCGTACATGATTTCTTTCACGATAGAATTCGGTCTAACTGCTAAATTTCCTGTGTTATTTGCGGCGGGTAAAGTAGCCGAATTACTGCTAAAATATGCCCCATACGGACAACCACGAGAACAGCGATTACGGTTTAAACATTTTCCTCTACCCAATTTTGTGTGAACTTCTTGTGGGTCAGTCAAGTGAGCAACTCGCCCAGGCGTTACGTATCGGTTGTTGTTATATTTCTTTTTTTAAAATGGTCTTCCAAACAATTCAACGGAATTGGCGGCATAAATTCTCCGTCGGGAAAATGGTCTAAACCCAATTTCTCACCGCTTACGCCCACAAATTTTTCAACGTAAGAATACCACGGAGCAATTTCATGATAACGAATGGGCCAATCAATGGCAATTCCTTCACGAGCGTTTGCTTCGAAATCTTGGTTGCTCCAACGGTAAGTATGTTTTCCCCAAATCAGCGAACGACCACCCACTTGATTTCCTCTAATCCAGTCGAATTGTTGCGTTTCTTGGTAAGGATTTTCCAAATCGTTGGTATGAAAATGTTTATTCGCTTCACCTACAAATCCACTTCTCACTTGAATATGATACTTTTTTCGGTCTGTGTCGGTCAATGCTCCACGGTGTTCCATATCCCAATGGTCTTGCATCATGGTCGGATAATCTTGGACATGGTTTACCATTCTCCCTTTTTCAAGTACCAAGGTTTTCAGTCCTTTTTCACAAAGTTCTTTGGCCGCCCATCCGCCACTCATGCCCGAGCCAATCACAATTGCATCGTAGGTGTTAGTTTTATTTAATTTGATATTGAGATTTGCCATAATGGATATTTTAATTTTAAGGATTGTAAACCTGTCCTATAAATTTAAAGAAATGAATTCTACAAATCTACTTAAATACAAAAGCAGAATTACCTTGCACCTACCCGTTAATTTTCCTTTTTAAATTTGGCTAATAATTCCAAATCATCCGTTCCGATGATATCTACTTTTAGCTTTTTTAACGTTTCAAACCCCAAAGTGGAATTGGGCGTTGCCCATATTCTTACTTTTTTCCCTTTTGCATGATTTGATTCAACGAAAGAACTTATTTTTTGAAAAACATCTTCAGACATTGGCGTTTTCCCCGCCCAGTATTTTCCAAAATCCAAGAAACTGGCACTCACAAGTGATACCCGTTTGAGCGCATCTTCGGAATAAGTCAGTTCCATTCGACCATCGAAGTTAAATATTTTGTCGTATTGCTGAAATTCATGGGGCGCTGGCATATCGCCACTAATACTTATCGTGACGTGCTGAAGTTCCTTTCTGTAGGGACTTAATTGTGAATACAATAATTTTAAAATTTCCTTGCCTTCTTTTTTCAAATCTAATAAAAGTTGTAGTGGCTTTTTATTAGGGTAAGGAAAACCTTTATTATCTTTGATTTTCACCAAAAGCGGTTCTATGTATAATTTTTTAAAAGTTTTTTCGGGCGTGATTTTATCCCAATCATGCGCCACATAAAGTTCGTTGTCTTTCACATATAAATCTGCTTCAATTGAGTCAAAACTCAGATTGTAGGCAGCGAAAAAGGGTTGTTTTTGCTCATAATCGTTATGAGAATGAATTAATTGTGCCTGTAAGTTGGAACACAATAAAAGGGTAGTTGTTAGGTAAATGAAACGCATTTTTTTAGATTTTAATTTTTGATGTAATTTAGTCTTTATCATATTTAAAAAAGGAAATTTTATATTAATTCTTGAATTTATTGTTAAAATAAAACGAGAAATATGACTTATTTAACATGTAAATTTTTGAAAAAATTAAAAGCTAATTTTTAAAAGGAGCTTCCCCAAATCCTCAACAGTCTAAAAATTAATTAATGAATCGTAGAAATTTTATCCAAAAATCGGCTCTAACCCTCGGAGCATTTAGCCTTTTACGCAATGGCTTATGGGCAAAAACGGTCACAGACACGCCCTATAAAATCAAAGAAGTACGTGGCGGCGTAAATGTTTTTACTGAGAAAGGCGGAACAATTGCCTACTTAAATACGTCCAAAGGCATGATTGTGGTCGATTCCCAGTTTCCAGAACAATCACAACATTTGATTGATGAGTTGAAAAAACAATCGACTAATCCATTCAAATTATTGATTAATACGCATCATCACGGAGACCATTCGGGCGGAAATATTGCTTTCAAAGGTTTGGTTGAACACGTAGTAGCGCATCAAAACTCACTTTTGAATCAAAAAACGGTTGCTCAAAAACAAAAAACGGAAGAAAAACAACTATTTCCAGATGTGACTTTCTCGGATACATGGAGACAAAAAGTTGGAAAAGAGCATATCAAAGCGCACTATTTCGGAGCGGGCCATACGAATGGTGATTCTATCATCCATTTTGAAAATGCCAACGTTGCCCACATGGGTGATTTATTGTTTAATCGCCGTTATCCTTTTGTGGACAGAACTGCGGGTGCCAATGTTAATAGTTGGATTAAAGTGTTAGACAAAACGCTGAATACATTCGATAATGATACAATTTTTGTATTTGGACATGCCTTTGACCCTGAGAAAATCACAGGAAATAAAGAAGATATAAAAGCCTTCAAAGATTATTTGGAAAAATTATTGGTATTTGTGGATTCAGAAATTAAAGCAGGAAAATCGAAAGAAGAAGTGGTTAAAGCAACAGTAATTCCAGGCGTTACGGAATGGAAAGGCGACGGAATTGGTCGTGGATTGCAATCGGCTTATGAGGAATTGACGGAGGGAAAATAATTTAATAGGAAGTATATGACAGCCTTCCGATTACATGAAAGACTGCCATATACTTTAATGAATACAGCGTTTTAAATCAAGTTGGCTTGGGCTTTAATATCATCTATAATATTAGATTTTAAGCCTTTTTTCTCAAAAATACCAACCATTTCATTTAATGTTTCGGTTGCTGCCACTTCATTACCTGCATCTTTTTGACATAATGCCATATTTCTCATTGCCATATTAAGTGTAATATTATCCACGCCATCATTCCCTTTTGAATGTTTTACAACTTGTTCAATCATTATTTTATTCAATGATTCATTACTTGTACGGACATTAATATTTTTAATGTCTTTGTCGACGGTAATGGTTTTGTAATTTCTACTGGCATTGATTCCTTTCACAAGAGAAGCATAGGAAGATAAAGAGTTTTTGGGGTATTTATCAATTACTAAATCAAGTGCGGCATTACCATTTTTTAGGCTATCAGAATCAGAACCTAATAAATAAAACAAGTATCCCTGATCATTTCCTAAGTATAAATCGGCAATCTCATCTTCGCTGGCTGTAACAGGAGACTTTACTCTCAGGGTTATCTCGTTTGAAACTACAGGGCTTCCATCCATTGATAAATATACAGCTTTGACAGTGTAAAATCCCATTTGATCAAAAGTAAAACCACTTTTTCCAAATCCTATATAAGCACTTTCATAAATAGCAGGCGTATCAGTGCCAATAGTTTTTATATCAGCTAAGGCTAAATGCTCCATTAGTGGCTCATAAATTACTACCTCATTATTAGGTTTCTGGATAGCAATTCTTACAAAGTCAAAATTGGGATGAAGCCGTGCATTTACCATTTTTCCACGTAAATCGTAGGTTGATAATTTTAAATCAACAACCACTGGTTCTCCAAAAGCATAAGAATTTCGAGCCTCAATACGTAAATTTAAGCCAGAGTTATTCTCGATCGCATCTTGAAAATCAGAGAGGTCACTATGCTGATAAAGCGCTGAACCAACAGCAAAATTACTACCTCCCATTATTACATTATTTCTGAAAGCATGACGTAAATGTGTAACTTCTTCATTATCAAATTGAAATGCAAAGTTATTCCAGAAATTTGCGGGGTTACCAAATGCATTATTCCAAGGGTAATTCATCCAAGATAACGAAGTAGGACGGCTTGGAATAGAAGGGCTTCCTAAATGTTTTTGCCATGAATGAAGCAAATTGAAGCTATGTCCCAATTCATGTACATAGGTATAAAGTTGCAATCTCTGTTGAGTAGCTGTAGTTCCACCGATACCGGTATGAAATACTGCACAACCTTGACGTTGTCTTCCCTGTTGGTCAAACATAATTCCATATAAACCAGGTCCTATATCGTGCAACATGGCTTCTAATAACCAAACACGCCAATTGGGTTGGTCTGCCCATGAAGTGAAATTATTGACCATTGCTGTGTGCAGTTCGCTATCACTCCACGAGGCTCCAATACTTGCCGTAGAGACAATATTTGTCCCCCCAGTATTTTGCATTTCAATACCACATTCAGCATAAGCACCCGCAACTGATAATGTACGTGCTGCTCCACCGGATGTTAGTGAGCCTGTATTGTAAGAAACAAAAGGGGTAATACCTGCTACGTTATCTTGTTCATATTGCACGGTTCTAAAAAACCTTGATTCAAACACATTTATATAAGTTGCTCCCATTGCACCAGTAGCACTTGCAAAAAATGAAAGGGTAGCATTGGCAGCAGGCAAAAAAATAATATTTCTTGGAATCGAAATTTTTACGTAAGGGAATGATGCCGAGAAGGTCCCTGTTATTAATCCCTCAATGTTGACCAACGTCGAACTATAACTTATAGTTGGAGTATTAATTACGAATGAGCCATAATAATTCTTTACTGCTCCTATTATTTGAAAGAAATCGCCACTTACCTTATTCAATGGTCTATTTCTATCAACATCAACTCTCAATTCAAGTTCAAAAGAACCCAAAACACCCCTGTATCTACCACTCACAGCCAATCTTGCAATTGGAAAAGGTGGAAAAGGTCTTGGAATAGGATTAAATGGAGGTAGTCCCGCTTGTGTTTCAGGTTCTTCATTTGCGCTTGGTTGCTCACCATGAAAAGGATTAAATACCGATGGGTCGATATAGCTTTCCGAAAGTTGATTTGTTTCACTCACTACAATTGCATCTGCATTGTTTGAAGTTACTGTTGGATCTATTGCTGACATTTTTTTGATTTTTAAGATGGAAAAAATGAAATTGCAATGCCTCTCAATCTATTTTAGATTGAAAAATAACATATGCTTAAAAAAAATTACTAATAAATCAAGAATTGAATTATATAGCAATAGAGTGAGTTTCCATGGCAAAACCTCAATGCTAACCAATTCAAATTAAATGTGGTTTTAATGAAAGTGTTAACAGTTAATTTTATTTAATGGTGTAATAACAGGATAAATGTAGTAATATAGATTAATTAATTCCAAATAAAATTTATTTAACGGTTTGATTATATAGCTAACGGTTATATAATTGATTGAAAAATCATTTTGTCTGAAAGTCAATACTTTAACAATTCTCAACATTATCGCAAATCCAGAATCAAAACCTTTTCTTTATTTTAATTCTATCCGTGTTTACTTTAGACGCACGCTGTATTGATTTGAAAATCAAATAGTATAAAACACGCCTTAAAACTATCAATTCCCTTTCACTCCTCCCAAAAACATGACTTTCGTCAGTTTCTTACCTGACAAACACCGCTTTCTCCGCTGATTCTACTCATATTTCTCTCCTTCAAATAGCCTCAATTTTGTAGAAACAAATTCCAAATCAATCAACGATGAACATTATATTTTTTATGATTGGCTTAAGCCTTTTAATGGCATTGGGATTCTTGGGAGCATTTTTTTGGTCGATGTCGAAGGGGCAAAATGATGATTTACATACGCCCGCCATGCGAATTTTGTTAGAAGATGAAAGTTCAAATTAATTTTTATATCCATGAAAAATCAACCGAAAATTGCAACAAATTACGACTTGAAAAGGTGTAAATGCGATAAAGAATGTCATCGCTGCAAAGCCCTAAAAATGATACAAGTAGAAAAATTTAACCGAAGTTAAACCAGATGACAGCTATTACAGAAAACATTACGACGCCGATTTCTAACACGAATGTTGAACATTTTGCATACGACAACAAAATCGTAAGGAATTTTGCCCTTGCCTCCATCATTTTTGCAATCGTTGGCTTGTTGGTGGGTTTATTAATTGCTACCCAACTCTTTTGGCCTGCCGCCAACGTTACACAATATTTCACTTTTGGGCGGATTCGGGCTTTGCATACGAATGCGGTCATTTTTGCCTTTGTGGGCAATGCTATTTTTGCGGGAATTTATTACTCACTCCAACGGCTGTGCAAAGCTCGGTTATACAGTGATTTGCTCTCGAAAATACATTTTTGGGGTTGGCAAGCCATCATTTTAGCCGCTGCTATTTCTTTGCCATTAGGCTTTAGCACTTCTAAAGAATATGCAGAATTAGAATGGCCCATTGATATTGCTATTACGGTTATTTGGGTGATTTTTGGTATCAATATGTTTGGTACAATTATCAAACGTCGTGAGAGACATTTATACGTAGCAATCTGGTTTTATATCGCCACATTTGTTACGATTGCTTTACTTCACGTGGTAAATTCATTGGCTATTCCAGTTTCATTTACCAAGAGTTATTCGCTTTATGCGGGTGTTCAGGATGCGTTAGTACAATGGTGGTATGGTCATAATGCCGTTGCATTTTTCTTAACAACTCCTTTCTTGGGATTGATGTATTATTATTTACCTAAAATGGCTAATCGCCCCATTTATTCTTACAAATTATCGATTCTTCATTTCTGGTCGTTGATATTTTTGTATATCTGGGCGGGACCTCACCATTTGCTCTATACAAGTTTACCCGATTGGGCTCAGTCTTTAGGAACTGTATTTTCGGTTATGCTAATTGCACCTTCTTGGGGTGGAATGATTAACGGTTTATTGACTTTGAGAGGTGCTTGGGACAAAGTTAGAGAAGACCCGAGGTTGAAAATGATGGTTGTCGGAATTACCGCTTACGGAATGGCAACCTTTGAAGGCCCTCTATTATCTTTCAAAAGTATCAATGCCATCGCCCATTATACGGACTGGATTCCTGCTCACGTACACGTGGGAGCGTTAGGCTGGAATGGTTTCCTTTCGTTTGCTACCATCTATTACATTATTCCAAAAATGTACGGTAGAGAGATGTTCTCGAAAAAATTGATGAATGCTCACTTTTGGTTAGGGACTTTAGGAATATTGTTCTGGGCGGTTCCCATGTATATTTCAGGCTTTACCCAAGGAATGATGTGGAAAGAATTTACGGCCGAAGGTAATTTGAAATACCCAAGCTTTTTGGAAACTACTTTACAGGTAATTCCTATGTATATGTTACGGGCTTTGGGAGGATTAATGTATTTATCAGGCGCATTAATTGGAGCGTATAACATCTTCAAAACGATGTTAATTGGCAAATTAGTGGCCAACGAACCCGCTCAAGCTTTTGCCATGGAAAAGGTTTTTGTTCCACAAGGAACAGATACTTACTGGCATAGATGGGTGGAAAGAAGACCTTTGCAGCTATTATTTTGGTCGTTTGTGGTGGTGGGAATTGGCGGTGCCATTGAGATTATCCCAACGTTTATGATTAAGTCAAATATTCCAACGATTGCGGCGGTGCAACCATACACGCCTTTGGAATTGGAAGGTAGGGATTTATACATCCGAGAAGGTTGCGTATCGTGTCATAGTCAGATGATTCGACCATTTAGATCAGAAACAGAACGCTACGGAGAGTATTCTAAAGCGGGGGAATTTGTGTATGACCATCCATTTTTATGGGGTTCAAAGCGAACAGGGCCAGATTTGCATCGAGAAGGCGGAAAATATCCTGATTCGTGGCATTATCAACACATGAGAGACCCCACGTCGATGTCGCCAGGTTCAATTATGCCTCCTTATGAGTTCCTTTTAGAGCAAAAATTGAATACGTCGAGTACAAAAGATAAGTTGAAGGCCATGAAAACGTTAGGCGTTCCTTACGACGATTATGCTATTAATCATGCAGAAAGTGATTTGGCAGAACAAGCAAAAGGGATTTCTGAGAATTTGGCCAAAGAAAATATCAAAGTAAAATCAGATAGAGAAATAATAGCCTTGATTGCGTATTTACAACGATTAGGAACTGATATTAAAAAAGCTAATTGACAATGGATAATTGACAATGGATAGTTGACAATGGATAATTGACAATGGATAATTGATAATTGATAATTAAAATTGGCTTATTCAATATTTATCATTTAATTCAGAAGAAATACTATTTAAAATCCACTATCAACTGTCAATTATCAATTATCCATTATTAACTGTCAATTATCCATTTTCAACTATCAACTATCAATTATCCATTCTAAAATAACAAAACCATGTTTAGACAATTCTTAAATAATGTTCAAGGAGCGGATATTCCGATGATTACCTCGCTGCTTATATTCTTCATATTCTTCATTTTAGTTGGTACTTACTTATTTATTGTTGACAAAAAACATCTTAACTACATGAGTCATTTACCGCTCAACGAAGACAAAAATCCTGTGAAATGAAAAAGCTATTAATACTACCATTATTACTGATAAATTACGCTGTAAGTGCATCAATTTTAGGTATTGACACTGCAAACGAACCCACTGCGATTGAAATTATCCTCCTTGTGGCACTGTCAATTATGTGTATTGTATTGTTAGTAATTGCCTTTGCTTTACAAGGATTTGTGAAATCTTTATTACCCAAAGTAGAAGAGGATATTGAAATACAACGAGCGCTTGATAACCGCACATTTTTGCAAAAAATATTTAGTTTGAAGCCCATTTCCATGGAAAAAGATTTGGAAATGGAACACAAATACGATGGAATTGCAGAATTAGATAATCCAACACCTCCGTGGTTTATGTATTTGTTTTATACAACCATTGTCACTGCCGTGGTTTATTTCTTCACGTTTCATGTGATTGGCGATGGTAAAGTAATGACTACCGAATATGCGGAGGAAATAGCGGTTGCCGAAAAAGCAAATGAATTGTATATGAAAAAATTTGCTAATTCTGTGAATGAAAATAATGTGATTGTACTGACAGATGCCAAATCTGTGGAAGATGGAGAAAAGTTATACGCTAAAAATTGTGTGGCTTGTCACGGAGATAAAGGGCAAGGCGGTGTAGGTCCAAATTTGACGGATGAGTTCTGGTTGCACGGTGGTGCGCCAAAAAATATTTTTCATACCCTAACCGAAGGGGTTCCTGAAAAAGGTATGATTTCTTGGAAAAAAACGTTAAATCCAATTCAAATCCAGCATGTGGTTAGTTATTTAAGCAGATTTCAAGGAACAAATCCTGAAAATGGAAAATCACCTCAAGGCGATAAATATGTAGCAACGGCCTTGGAAAAACCAGCGGCAAAGTAAAATGAACAAAGCAAAAATAGATACCACGAATTTTAGAGATCATCTTTCAAACGTAACGGAGACTGGGAAGAGAATTTGGATATACCCTCGGATTGTGGCAGGTGATTTTTACAAACTTCGTACTTATTTTTCTTGGTTGCTCTTGGGGCTATTATTGGGTTTGCCGTGGTTAGAAGTTGACAATCATCCTTTGTTTCTATTTAATGTTATCGAGCGTCGATTTATTTTTTTGGGCGTTACATTTTTTCCCCAAGATTTCCATTTAGTAGCCATTGGATTGCTCACATTTATCGTTTTTATCATTCTTTTTACGGTGATATTTGGGAGGTTTTTTTGCGGTTGGGCTTGTCCACAAACGATTTTTTTGGAAATGCTCTTTAGAAAAGTTGAAATTCTCATCGAAGGCGACCATAATGCGCAAAGACGTTTAGATCAACAACCTTGGAATACCGAAAAAATTTGGAAGAAAACCCTAAAGCATACCATATTTTTGGTTCTTTCATTTCTCATTGCCAATGTATTTCTGGCCTATATTATCGGTAAAAAAGAATTATTTGCCATAATTTTTGATAATCCTTTCAATCATTTAATTGGACTTATAGCCATTTTGATTTTTACGAGTGCTTTCTATTTTGTTTTTGCCCGTTTCCGAGAATTAGTTTGCATAATGGTTTGCCCTTATGGCAGGCTTCAAGGCGTGATGTTGGATAAAAAGTCAATCGTAGTTGCGTATGATTTTATCCGAGGAGAAATCAGAGGAAAGCATCAAAGTGCGGAGGAAAAAGTAGTGGCAAAAAGTAAAAATGAACCCGTTCATGGTTCGTGTATTGATTGCAAAATATGCGTTCAAGTGTGTCCAACGGGCATTGATATTCGTAATGGATCACAATTGGAATGTATCGCCTGTACCGCTTGTATTGATGCTTGTGATGAAGTAATGGACAAAATTCAGGAGCCACGTGGACTTATACGTTATGCTTCAATTGAAGGAATTGAGCAAAAGAAGAAGCTTAAATTTAACTTTAGAATTGCTTCCTATTCATTTGTTTTATTGGCTTTAATAAGTGTTTTGGTTTTTTTATTAATCACTCGAAGTACGATTGAAACCACGATTTTGAGAGCACCAGGATTGATGTATCAAGAAAATAAAGATGGTACCATTAGCAATTTATACAATGTTCAAGTTGTGAATAAAAGTTACCAAAAGATGCCATTGACGTTTAGCGTAAAAGGCGGAAATGGACAAGTTAAAATGATTGGCGATGCCATGATGGTGAAGCCCAGCGAAGTCGCAGAATCATCCTTTTTTATTTTTATTCCAACGAAATATTTGAAAGAGAGTTCGGTAAAAGTGGAAGTAGAAGTAATTTCAAATGGTAAAGTAATTGACATGGTGAAAACTAAATTTCAAGGACCCGTAATTTAATAAGAACATCATGAACTGGGGAAAATCAATCGTCTTAAGTTTTGTGCTTTTTGCCACATTTGTTGGCATAATGGCGTATAAAATGGCCACAACCAAAGTGGATTTAGTGCAAAAAAACTATTATCAAAATGAAATCGATTACCAAAAACACATTAATCAAGTCAACAATTCAGCTGCTTTCAAAACCGTAAAAACCATGACCTACTTACCCGAAATGCAGGCTTTGAGAATCGGATTCCCAACGCCCGTGAGAAAAGGAGAAGTAACTTTCTTCCGTCCTTCCGATAAAAGATTAGATTTCACCATTCCAATTAAACAAATTTCACTCTTCACTTATTCAACGAAACTTTTGCAAAAAGGTCGTTGGAAAGTACAGGCCACTTGGTATGATGGGGCTTTGGAATATTATCTTGAAGACGAATTCACCATCAATTAAAAAATGAACATTCTTTATTCAATCGCTTTCATGACGGGTTTGGCGGGCAGTTTCCATTGCATTGGAATGTGCGGCTCAATCGCTCTTGCTTTGCCCGTTGGGAAGCTCATTTTTTTAGAAGCTAATATTAGTAGAATTCTGTACAATTTTGGCAGAATATTGACATATAGTGTTTTGGGAGGTGCTTTTGGATACTTCGGTAAAACACTTTTTGTAGCGGGTTTTCAACAGCAATTATCCATTTTGATTGGATTGTTAATGATGTTTCTCATCTTACCGAATCGACTTATTGCTTGGAGTCCTTTTCAAAGATTGACGCATTTATTAACGGGTACTTTTAAGAAAGTATTTCCACTCAAATCTCCTTTAGGATTCGTCCTTTTAGGTTTGCTCAATGGGCTTCTGCCCTGTGGATTTGTCTATTTAGCTCTTGTAGGAGCTTCCGCTGCATCTACTCCAACCGAAGGGGCCATTTTTATGGCTTTCTTTGGTCTTGGAACAGCCCCTATGATGTTTTCAATTGGTCTTTTACCTAAATTTTTAACGTTAAATTTTCGTCAAAAAATTAATAAATATCTGCCAATTTACACCTTACTTTTAGCCATTTTCTTCATTTTCCGAGGACTCAATTTAGATATTCCATACCTCAGTCCCAAATTTGAAAAAACGCCTATTTCTCAATCACTGCCAATGTGTCACTCCATAAAAAAGTATTGATAATATACCACTATTTAGTATATTTAGCCATATTATTATGAATTTTTATATGGATTTTCCTTTCAGTATTGCACTCTTAAAAACTGTTTTAGAAGACACACCTTCTTTTATGGGTGTGTATAATGTGGCTAAGCGTGAGTTTATGTATATCAATAAATTAGGACTCCAAATGTTGGAAGTAGATGATTTAAAAGAATTTACAAGTAAATATCCGCATGGTTTCAGAAAAGAAAAATTAACGATTGAAGAGCATAAGCAGCTCGAAGAAAAACTCCAAAATGAGCGTATTTTGACGGATGAAGTGTTGTTTCAAAGGCACAATCAAACGGAGTTTTGGGGAACGCTGCAAATCTCTATATTTTATCATAACGATGAAACGCATTTTTTTATTCGGATAAATGACCTAACGCCTCGCAAGCAGAATGAACAAATAATTCGGGATGAAGAAACCCGTTTCGAGGCACTTTTCATGCACGCCGCCATAGGGATAATCATGGTGAATCGAGCGGGTAAAATTGTGCTTTCAAACCGATTTGCGGATGTTCTTTTTGGGTATGAACTTGGTGAGTTGATGGGTCAGGAATTGGATATTCTCATCCCTCAAAAAGTCAGAGAGCGTCATCAAAAAACTTTCGATAATTATACCGAAAGACCGCAATCTCGGGCAATGGGCATTGGTTTGGATTTGAACGGAAGACGCAAAGATGGATCTCTTTTCTCCATTGAAATCAGTTTAAGCCACTTCAAATCTGGAGAAACGCCCTACTATATTTCATTTATCAACGATACAACTTTCAAGAAAAAAGCAGAAAAGGAATTATTGGATAGAAAATCTGAAATTGAAAAATTGAATGAAAATCTTGAAAAAGAAGTGATAAATCGAACGAATGCTTTAGTAGAAACGCTGAAAAGTTTAGAAAAATCGAAGGAGGATTTGGAAGTGGCTTTGAACAAAGAAAAAGATTTGGGAGAACTGAAATCTCGTTTTGTTTCCATGGCATCGCACGAATTTCGTACCCCTTTGACCACCATTCAGTCGGCTGCGTCTTTAATCGAAAAATACCAACGTACGCAAGACCAAGAAAAACGGGAGAGACATACGCATAGAATTAAGGCGGCAGTCGGAAATTTGACGGATATTTTGGAAGAATTTTTATCGGTTGGAAAATTAGAAGAAGGAAGAGTTGAAACCCAAATGGGCTTATTCAACCTACAAGATTTAGTAAAAGAATGTTTATTCGATTTGAAAAGTATTACTAAAAATAGACAAATTATCGAATTTACGATCAATGGAGACGATGAATTGTACTTGGATAAATCATTATTGAGAAAAATAATAATCAATTTATGTTCAAATGCCTTGAAATTTTCGCCCGAAAATTCAGTCATCAGCTTAGTTGTTGATAATCAAATAGATACATTTGTGCTAAAAGTTATTGATAGAGGAATCGGTATTTCAAATGAAGATAAAAAAAATCTTTTTGAACGGTTTTTCAGGGGGGCAAATGTTACCAATATTCAAGGAACAGGACTTGGTTTACACATTGTTGCTCGTTACGCAGAACTGCTGAATGGTAAAGTTTCAGTTGAAAGCCAATTGAATGTTGGTACCACGTTTACAGTCTCCATAAACCTTTAAAACTATGAAAAAAATATTACTAATTGAAGACAGCGACGATATCAGAGAAACAACCGCTGAAATTTTGGAACTTGCCAATTATGAAGTTTTTACCGCAGAAAACGGTAAAATTGGGGTTGAAATTGCCAATCAAACAAAACCTGATTTGGTCGTTTGTGATATCATGATGCCCGTGTTGGATGGCTACGGGGTACTGCATATTTTTAGCCAAAGTGCAGATTTACAGAATATTCCATTCATTTTTTTAACTGCAAAAACCGAACGTTCCGACCTTCGTAAAGGAATGGAAATGGGAGCGGATGATTATTTAACCAAACCTTTTCAAGAAATTGAATTGTTGAATGCGATAGAAAGTCGTTTGAAAAAGATAGAAAATATTTCCAATTCCTTCAAAAATACACAAGAAGGCATTGAAGAATTCTTTCAAAAAGCAACCAAACACACTGATTTATCTTCGCTTTCGGCGGATAGAAAAGTGAATATTATCAAGAAAAAACAAATTATATATTCAGAAGGGGATGATCCGATTAGATTCTTTTTCTTAAAATCGGGTAAAGTGAAAACGTACCAATCTAACCGAGATGGCAAAGAGTTTATCACGGCATTGTACAATTCTGGTGATTTTTTTGGACACATTGCAATCATCGAAAATTCCGAATACCAAGAATCTGCTGAAGCCTTAGAGGAATGTGAAATTATTGGTATTCCGAAACAAGATTTCTTAGCGTTAATCACTCGTAATCAATTAGTTGCGAATCAATTTATTAAAATGTTGGCGAATAATATTCAAGAAAAAGAAAAACAATTAACCCAAATTGCTTACAATTCAATCCGAAAAAGAACGGCTGATGCTTTAGTAATGCTATCAAAAAAGTACAAAAACAACTCCCAAGAAAATTTTTCCATGAAAATTTCCAGAGATAATTTGGCCTCCGTTGTTGGCACTGCCACCGAATCTTTAATCAGAACCTTGAGTGACTTTAAATCCGATGGGTTAATTGAAATTAATGGAAGTGAAATAAAAATCTTAGACGAAAAAAAATTGGCTTATTTAAAAGGCTAATGCTTAAATTTTTACCTCATTTTCCAATGCTATACCCGCCTCAAAATCGGTAATATTATCAATCGTAGTAATGGCTATTTGGGTTAGTGCTTCGTCCGTAAAAAAGCCTTGATGCGGTGTAATTAACACATTTGGGAAGGACATCAGTCGCTGAATTACATCATCTTGAATAATACTTTCGGACAAGTCTTTGAAAAAAAGATTGCCTTCTTGTTCGTAAACATCAATTCCTAAATGACCTAAATGTCCATTTTTCAAGGCTTTAATCGCATCGGGCGTATTAATCAAACCACCTCGACTAGTGTTTATGAGCATCGCACCTTTTTTCATTTTTGCGAAAGCTTTTTTGTTGAATAAATGCTGGGTTTCGGGACTGAGTGGGCAATGAAGGGAAATGATGTCTGCTTGTTCGATAACTTGTTCAATCGACTGATATTTAACGCCTTGTGCTATTAATTCATCCGATTGGATTATATCATACCCAATTACTTTACACCCAAATCCAAGCATTATTTTGCAAAAAGCAGTACCGATTTGTCCAGTGCCAATTACGCCAATGGTTTTGGCGTAGAGATTAAATCCTATCAAATTTTCTAACGAAAAATTACTTTCTCGTACCCGATTATACACTTTATGAGTTTTCCGATTTAAAGTTAAAATTAGTGCCACGGCGTGTTCTGCGACTGCTTGGGGAGAATAAGCAGGAACTCGTACCACTTTTATTCCATATTTCTTCGCAGCTTCAAGGTCAACATTATTGAACCCAGCGCATCGTAACGCAATGAGTTTTATGCCATTTTGGGCTAAATTTTCAATGGTTTTCTTATCAATTTTATCATTCACAAATACACAAACGCCATCAAAATCAATCGTTAAATTTATGGTGCTTTCGCTTAAAGAAGCTTCAAAATAGGTGAATAAGTGGTTGCTTTTTGCCTTGTATTTTTCAAAATAAATTTTGTCATACGACTTGGTACTAAAAAATGCTATTTTCATGGAAAGAGGTTTTACACTATTTGATTGATTAATTAATTAATGCTATAATTTTTTGCCACCCCAAATCATTCCTAAAGACGCAATTCCTACCAAAGTTATTGAATTTAATGGCATTAGAATAGCGGCAATAATTGGAGATAAGTTGCCTTGAATGGCAAAACTTAACCCAATGAAATTATACATCAATGAAAATGCGTAACTGAATTTTATTAATTTCAAACCAAAATTGCTATAATTCAAGAACTTAGGAAGATTTTTTAAGTTTTCGGCCTTCAAAATAGCATCACTCATGGGCGTAAAATTCAAGGTATTTTCTGTAACTGCAATGCCTACATCTGCCTGTTTTAAAGCCCCTGCATCATTGAGTCCATCGCCAATCATGATTACTTTTTTACCTTCATTTTGTAACTTTTTGATGAAGACTAATTTCTCTTGTGGGGAACACCCAAAAACTAAATTATTCTTGACCATAAATACCTCTTCTAATTTCTGACGGTCAGCATCATTATCGCCCGAAAGTAAATAAGTATCATAATTTTGCGTCAATTTTTTGACGGTATATTCAATGCCTTGTCGATAAGAATTTGGGATTTCAAAATACCCTAAATAGATGCCATTAATTGCTAAATGTGCTTCGGATGATACAACTTTTGACGATTTATTTGGCGTTTCTAACACCTTTAACCACGATTTTGAACCTAATATTAATTCCATTCCTTCATAATCGCCTGAGATTCCTTTGCCCGAAATTTCTTTGAAATAATGAATGTTAAGTAATTCATTATTCGCTAAAACTCCTTTAATCTTTACCGAAATTGGGTGCGACGAATTGCTCACTAATGAAGCAACTAACTGTTTTTCAAAGAGCGAAAGTTGTCGTTTGCCACGAAAAATTGGAAAAGAATTTTCGGATTTGGTAATGGTTCCTGTTTTATCAAAAACAATGGTGTCACAATTTGCCATTTGTTCAATGACCTCCCCATTTTTTAGGTAAAAATGCTGTTTTCCTAAAAGCCTCAAACCATTTCCCAACGCAAAAGGATAACTCAAAGATAAAGTACACGGACAGGCAATTATCAAGATTGAAACGAACGCATTTAAAAGCCTTGACGAATCTTGAAAATACCAATAAGTGGCCACCGAAAACGCCAAGGTGAGTATGCCAAAAGTAAAATATTTGCCAACTAAATTTGAAAAATTTTTAATTCGACTTTCTTGGGTTTTTTGGAAAGTATCATTATTCCAAAGCTGGGTTAAATAACTTTGCGAAACTTCTTTCAAGACCTCCATTTCGAGCGTGCTACCCACTTGGCGCCCGCCTGCAAAGAGAAAATCGCCTAAATGTTTTGGCTCCAAAGCAGCTTCACCCGTGACAAAGCTATAATCAATTTGCGCATTTCCTTTATAAAGCATTGAATCTGCGGGAATTAATTCGCCATTTCTGACCAGTATTTTATCGCCTTTTTTCAACTCACTTATCGAAATAGGCTCTTCTTTTCCAAATAAAATGCGAGTTACGGCCATAGGAAAATAGGATTTATAATCCCGCTCGAACGACAAAAAGTTGTAGGTTTTTTGTTGAAACCATTTGCCAATTAATAAGAAAAAAATCAAGCCAGTTACCGAATCAAAATATCCCGCTCCTTGTTTGAAAACAACTTGATAAATACCTACGGAAAAAGCCACTAAAATGCTCAAAAGTATGGGAAAATCAATGTTGATAATTCCTTTTTTGAGGCTTTTAAAAACCGAATCAAAATATCCAGAAGCCGAATAAAACACCACTGGCGTAGCTAAAACGATATTTAAATAGCCAAAAAGATGTTTGTAAGTGGTATCTTGCAAACCCAAATATTCAGGAAAACTAAATAGCATAATATTTCCAGCACAAAACCCTGCAACGCCTAATTGAGTAAGTAATTTTCGCTCAATTGGGTATTGTTTTTCCTTCATTACATCACGTTGAGAAATCAAAGGTTCGTAGCCCAAAGAGGTCAATAATTCTGCAACTTGTCGCAGACTGATTGTTTGTTGCTGGAAAGTTATACTGACCTGTTTTTTCAAAAAGTCAACGTCAGAACGTTCAATGGTTGTATTTAGTCGATATAAGTTTTCGAGTAAATATAAGCATGAACTACAATGAATGGTAGGAATATAAAAAGTGACTTTAGAAATAGTATTGTTCTGAAAATCAAGCAGTTCTGTGATAATTGTAGGGTTTTCTAAATAGGCAAATGCTCCTATTTGTGGCGTATTGCCCGCCATTTTTTCGAGGTTATAATACTGACATAAATTATTTTCGTCCAGTATTTGGTAAACCGTTTTACAACCATTGCAACAAAAGTATTTTTCTTCAATATGAATATTTTCGTCAGGGCATTCAAGTCCGCAATGATAACAAAGAGTCGATGTTTTGGAATCAGTCATGATAATTTGTTCATTTCCTCAAAGGTCCTTCCAAATAATATTAAAAAACATGATGATTCCTATTTGTGTTTGTGACAAAAATCATACTTTTGCCTATGAATCATCATATAATAAATCTATTTTTTGGGTGAATTTTGTTTCATAAATTATAAAAAATAAGACATGAAAACGATTCTTTTTCCGACAGATTTTAGTAGCAATGCCGTTCATGCCTCTGGGTACGCAGGAATGGTTGCAAATCGCATGAACGCCAATATTGTGCTTCTCAATGTATATACGGTTCCAACCATTTCTGAGTACCAATTACCCAATGATATCGAGAATTTTATCATGGAAAACAAGCGGACTGCACAGGATAATCTGGAAAAATTTACAAAAGAATTTTTGAAAAATACAGGTTTACAGCCTGACCGAGTTTCGAGCCGAGTTGAATACGGATTTATTGCCGATAAAATAGTTGATATGGCCAATGAAATTCAAGCGGATATGATTGTAATGGGAACGAAAGGGGCCACCAATTTTTTGGACAAATGGCTTGGTACGAATGCTCAAAAAGTAATGAAAAAATCTGATTGTCCCGTTTGGATTATTCCACAAACTGCGCTCATTCATTATCCACAGCACTTTTTATATGCGGCTGATTTTCAAGAAGATGAATTATTGGTAACCCATAAAATTATGGAAATTGCCGAGCCTTTCGGGGCAAAATGCAATGTTGTCCATATTCACGATTATTTTGAAATGAACGTGGG
>NZ_CBABQS010000031.1:0-49110 GCF_964672035.1 Arcicella sp. | reverse complement strand
AAAGGGCTTGATATTTTGAGAGAAGGTTTCAAAAATAACAACCAAAGATTTATTAAAATTTGGGATGAATTTTTGAATACATTTGCTCGATGGATTCAAATTCAACTATCTCATTATCAATACTTAACAAAAAACATCGGGTAGAGTAGGAAACGGGAAACGTTGTAAATGAATTTACGATAAAAATGCTAAAAATTAAAAGGTATTTTTAGCATTTTACATCATAACTTAAAATTAAACAAAGCTATCGTTGAGAACCTATTGTGAAACTTCCGCTCCAAATTTGAAGACTTGTCCAATCTAAGCCTTAGATAATGAGCCATCACTAATACAGCCCCATATCATTTTACCTTTAGAGGATACCCAAAAGTAACTACTACCTTGCGCAAGATGATGAAATTTCAGAAATGAAAACTGAAATATCCACCATGAAGGCAATGTTAGAAACTTTGCTAAATAAATTGGGTGGCTCAAATTTAAACATGACTTAAATTGAGAAAGCCTCTAATTTTTAAAAATTAGAGGCTTTCTCAATTTAAAATAAATATTTTCTCAACTCAACTCCATCCTCTCACAAGCTTTCATGGCAGCGGTTTGTTCGGCTTTCTTCTTAGAATATCCTTGCCCAATCGAAAACTCTTCTTCGGCTACAAAAATTGTGGCCGTAAATTCTTTGTTGTGCTTCGCTCCTTCTTCCACAATGTCAAATCTGATGGTTTTTCCTTCTTTCTGCGCCCACTCAATGATGAGGGATTTAAAATTGGGATTATTCGACACAACGGTATCAATATCAAAATGTTGCGTTAAAATTTTCTTGATGATAAATGAACGAGTAAAACGAAAACCTTTGTCCAAATAGATAGCTCCCATCAATGCCTCGAAAGCATCACCGTACATGGAAGTTCGGGTGAGAACAGTTTTACGGTTTCCGTCATATTCCACCAATTTGTCAATTCCCATTTTGCGAGCCACCACATTCAGCGACTCACGGCTTACCATTCTCGAACGAATTTCGGTTAAAAATCCTTCATCTTTAAAGGGGAATTTTTTAAATAAATATTCCGCCGTAATCATTCCCAAAACTGCATCTCCCAAAAATTCAAGGCGTTCATTTGACTCTCTATAGCTTTTAGAAACAGTTTCTTTCGACACCGAGGCGTGCATAAATGCCAAACGATACAGGGTAAGATTAGACGGACTTTCGCCTATGATGTGTTCGATGGCATTTTTCAGCTTTTTGTCCTTGGGGTCGCTGGAAAAAAAATCAAGAATGGGTGAAAGCATATATTTTAATTGACAATTGACAATCAATAATTAACAATTGGTTAAAGACAGTAAAGATTGATAACAAATGATTTTACGATAAAACCACCTTAAGGGTCATATCATAAAATACTATCTTAGCAATTAACTGATTAAATTATCAATTGTTAATTATCAATTGTTAACTGATTTATATTTTCTTAAAAATTACGGTAGCATTATGTCCTCCAAAACCAAAACCATTACTCAGCGCAATATTAATTTCACGGGGTTGAGCAGTATTTAAGGTCAAGTTTAGTGCATTATCTACTTCTGGATCATTGGTGAAATGATTAATGGTTGGGGGAACTAAATTATGCTGCATAGCCAAAATACAAGCAACTGCCTCAACAGCTCCTGCACCACCCAACAAGTGTCCAGTCATGGATTTTGTTGAACTGATGTTCATTTTATAAGCATGATCGCCAAAACAATCAATAATGGCTTTCAATTCCTGTGGGTCACCCAAAGGCGTTGAAGTACCATGGGTATTGATATAATCCACTTCTTCAGGTTTGATTCCAGCATCATCTAAGGCATCTTGCATAGATAATAATGCCCCTAAACCATCGGGATGTGGCGCTGTGATGTGATAAGCATCCGAAGAAAAACCTCCTCCGATTAATTCACAATATATTTTTGCCCCACGAGCAATTGCGTGGTCATAATCTTCTAAAATCAAGGCACCTGCTCCTTCTCCAACTACGAAACCATCACGGTCTTTATCGTAAGGGCGTGAGGCTGTTTTTGGGTCATCATTACGCTCTGACATTGCACGCATGGCGGTAAATCCACCAACACTGGCAATTGTTACAGCAGCTTCTGAACCTCCCGTTACGCAAATATTGATTCTACCCAAACGGATATAATTGAAAGCATCAATAATGGCATTATTTGCGGATGAACAAGCCGACACTGTGGCATAATTAGGTCCACGAAATCCATGACGAATCGAAATATTTCCTGAAGCCGAATCGGCAATCATTTTTGGAATGAAAAAGGGATTGAATTTTGGTATTCCTTCGGTTTTTGCGAAATAAAGTACTTCATCTTCAAAAGTTCTTAGTCCACCAATTCCTGAACCCCAAATTACTCCAACTTTATTTTTATCAATTGTTTCTAAATCAAGACCCGAATCTATGATGGCTTCATCAGAGGCAACGATACCGTATTGCGTAAATTGATCCATTCTTCGAGCATCCTTTAATGGAATAAATTTGGTAATATCAAAGTTTTTTAACTCACAAGCAAAACGAGTCCGAAACTTTTCAGCATCAAATTTCGTGATATAGTCGCAACCGCTCACACCGTTTTTAAGCCCCTCCCAAAATTCAGGAACGGTATTTCCGATTGGCGTCAAAGCACCAATACCCGTAACAACAACTCTTTTAAAACTCTTCATGTTTAAGCAATTCTCGTTTATAATAAAAGACAACCTTCAAATTTGAACAAATTAATCTGAAAATCAATAAAAATGTGCTAATCTGTCATAAAAAAATCGTTCAATCAGAACCATAATTTTATTTTCAAATTAGCACATAAAGAAGTTCAATTACTTAGCGTTTTCTTCAAGATATGTAATTGCTTGACCAACTGTTTGGATATTTTCAGCTTGATCATCTGGAATAGAAACGTTGAATTCCTTTTCAAATTCCATGATTAATTCTACTGTATCCAATGAGTCTGCACCCAAATCATTTGTGAATGAAGCCTCTGTTGTAACTTCTGCTGCGTCAACGCCCAATTTCTCGACGATAATGCTCTTTACTTTTTCTGCAATGTCTGCCATTTTAAGAACGAATTTTGGTTAGAAAAACGGTGCAAAGATGATGATAATTATTCTATTATCAAACTATTTTTTGCTTCCGTGCTTCTATGAAAAGAATTGTGTTAATTATTATAAAAATTTTACTAAAAACATAAGGAAGCCGCTCCTAAAAGTCCTGCATCATTACCCAAAGTAGCACGGGTGATATTCAGTCCATCAGCGTGATATTTGGTAAGCCAATGGGCAAATTTTGCTTTCATGGATGGCAAAATAAAATCGAAAGAGGCCGAAAGCCCTCCTCCTACTAAAATATGATTAATATCAAGAATGGCAATTAAATGGCAAAGATTTTCACCTAATAATTCTCCTACGCTGGCAAAAACCTGAAGGGCTAATGTATCGCCTTCCGAAGCCGCCGCAACCAATCCTGTTGTACTAATGGTTTCATCATCAGGTAATTGTGTAATTTCTTTATAGGTCTTACGCATAGCGTTAGCCATATCCAACAATTCATTTTTACCGATATTTCTCTCTAATACTTTCCCGTTAGCCGAGGGCGTATGTCCTGGTTCCATGGCATTGCCACGTCCCCCCGTAAATACTTTTTTGCCGATAATGGCAGCTCCACCTACGCCTGTACCTAAAGTAATAAAAATATAACTTTCTTGAATACGTTCTTCTCCAAAATAAAATTCACCTAAAGCGGCCGCATTTGCATCGTTTTCTAAGTAAAAATCAACGTTAGGAAAACGTTTTTTAAGAATTTCAACCATTGGAACATTGTTCAATTCAGGAATTGCGGTAATTTCAATGGGCGTGGTTCTGGCTAAATTAATCATTCCCGGCAAGCCAATTCCTACTTTCACTATATCTTTATTATCAATAAGTTGCAATGAAATTGCTTCACCTAAGCGTTCTTCAAAATGCCCTGATTTACGCCAACTCACAGTGTCGTGACTATAAAAATTAGAGATTTGTCCTGTCTCAGAATTTACGATTCCCATTTTGACGTTTGTTCCGCCAATATCAATACCTAAATACTCTGCTGCCATTAAATTGTCTTTTATTTTTTTAACTGTGGGTCGATAGTTTCAAAAGTCAAAATTAGTATTTATTTTTCAAAACATCACGGTTTATATTGAACCTTTATTAAATCATCGCACACTTTCATGCTTATCGCCTAATCCTGCACTTTTGAGTTGCTCGACAATTTCAAAGACGGCTGGACAAACTTGTGTATTCTCCAAAGTCAAAGGTAAAATTCCAGCAATATTTTTACGGTCAGTGTGCGGATATTCACGACAGGCTTTTGGGCGATGGTCGTAAATGGAACAATAATTATCCGAACCTAAAAACGTACACGGCGTTGAATTTAATACATAATCCTGGTCTGAATCAAGGTGCAAATGTTGCTTTACGAGTTCAGCAGGGCGAATTCTGAGATGTTTGGCAATTCTATCAATATCAACATCTTTGAAAATTGGACTCGTTGTTTTGCAACAATTGGCACATTTCAAACAGTCTATTTCGTCAAAAACTTCTTCATGTTTTACGTGAAATTCTTGGTCTAAATTCTTGAGTTTCTTATTTTTGAGACGGTCAAAGAATTTTTTATTTTCTGTAAATTTCAACCGATTTTGTCTGTGAAATTCCTTAATAGTTTCTTCTGTGTAAATCATGGAATGATGTTTGAGAATTCAAAATTACAGAATAATGAACTCAATTCACGAGATTTTAATTTGTTTGTAACATAGGTTTTAGATTTTAGGGGTTGCGGGTTAGGGATAAAATCTGCAAAACTGTCAAAATAAATAATATATGAGCAGTCCAATCACATTGCTTTTGACGTTAATCACCGTCATCTTTTCTTATCAAGGCTTACAAAATAAGTCATTTTTCGATAAATATGCCTTTAATATTGAGAGCATATTGAAGTACAAGGAATATTATCGCTTAATTTCTTCGGGATTTTTGCACGGTTCTTGGTGGCATTTACTCTTTAATTTATATGCTCTATTTTCTTTCGGTGAAACCCTTGAATCAGTCATTGGAAACACTAATTTTCTGTTTATCTACTTCGTGAGCTTGATTGGCGGAAACGTTTTATCACTTTATGTTCACCGTTTTGATAGTCAATATTCGGCCATTGGGGCATCTGGAGCAGTATGCGGGATAATTTTTGCCAGTATCGTCATCTTCCCTAACATGAAAATTGGGATGTTTCTGATGCCTTTTGCTATAACCAGCTGGATGTACGGATTGCTGTTTGTATTGATTTCCATTTACGGCATAAAATCACGTTTGAGCAACATCGGGCATGATGCGCATTTGGGTGGAGCTTTGCTTGGAATGTTGGTAGCGGTGGGACTGTATCCAGAAAGTTTACAAGACAATTATCTTCCAATTGTCTTGGTCGTTACGCCCACATTGGCATTTATCTTCTTGATTATTAAACACCCAGGTTATTTATTTATCGAAAAGTTTACCTTTAACCAGAAAGATTATAAAAGCATTGATGATGAATATAATGAACAAAAAAACGCTCGGCAACAAGAAATTGATGAGATTTTAGAGAAAATTCACGCTAAAGGTTTTGATAGTTTATCGGAGCGAGAGAAAGAAGCATTAGAGCGATTTTCGGAGAAATAATTTTTTAGTCTTTCAAACGTAAAAACAAAAAAGCCGAGCATTGCCCGACTTTTTGAACCTTCTTCTGTTAACCAAAAAACTAATCAATTATCTGTTTAAACTTGATTAAAGTGTTTATTGATGAAATATAACTCTTTAATAATCAACTAATTAGAGTAGGCATACATGTATAACCTATCCTTTAATTCTTTCCTCGCAATGTGAATTCTATTCTTTACTGTACCAATTGGAATATCTAATTTTTCTGCAATTTCATGGTATTTGAATCCTCTAAAGTGCATCATGAAAGGTGTTTTGTAAGCATCTTCTAATGAACCAACTGCTTTATTAATGTCATTCATCGCAAACGAACTGATCGCTTCATTATTTGTGCTACTTTCCATCGAATTGATAAAATGTAAATTATCGGTAGTATCAATAAATGTATTCTTTCTCACCATCCGTTGATAGTTAGTGATGAAAGTATTTTTCATGATTGTGTATAGCCAAGCTTTTAAGTTTGTGCCTTCGGTGTATTTATCACGATTTGTAAATGCCTTCAATAAAGTATCCTGTAATAAATCGTTAGCTTCTTCATAATCTCGAGTCAGCTTCATGGCAAAAGGCTTCAAAGATTTTGAAACTTTTCCGATATGAAATGTAAATTCTAAGGCTGTCATAATTTTAGCGATTTGATAATTTGTTGAACAAATTTACAAAAACATTAAACAAAAAACAAAACATTTTACGATAAATATTTTAAATATTATTTATTTGTTTATCTAACATTAAAATGTGCACGCTAAAATACTTGTTTATGATTCCTAAAACTATCAATATCTAAATATAACACATAACTATACGGAAAAACACTTCTTCCTATGTTCAATTTAAGTAATTATATCTGTTTAATTATTTTCAATAACTCATCAACAAAATTATTTGTTTTATTTGCCAATTTAAACAATACTATCATATTTGACGAGTCATAAATAACTCAGAAATCAATAATTATAATTCTAAAAATCTATGCCAATTAGTGATAGTTTATAAAATCCATCTACGTAATTATCGAATTATCAGACTGATCATAACCTTGGATTAAGTCTCAAATGAATATTAATTCTTAGAAAGAATGGATATTAAGAATTTAAGTTATCTCAAAGACACATTAACCAAGCATAAATTCGCTAATTTTACTATCATACATAAAACTTCAAAAATATGTCCTTTAAAAGTTTTTCTTTGCTAATTGCGCTCTTGCTTTCGGTTTATTCATCAATATTTTCACAAGGTAAAGTTGGGCATTTTTCTTTGGGTTTTCAAAGTGGTGTATTAGTGCCTTTTGGTGATAATAAAGGTATTGCCTCAGAGCAAATCGGAATTAGTAATGGGTTGACTTTCAAATATTTTCCGTCCGAACACTTTTCGATGGGCATGAGTTTGAGCATGATGAACAATCATTTTCAAGGCCAGATAAAAGCCAGTGACGTACCGATTACCCAAGTACCTTTTACTTTTGATTTTAATTGGTATCCGACCGATTGGCGATTGAAACCATATATTGGCTTTGGGGCAGGGTTGAGTTTTTTTACCGTTAAGCCAGTGAGCGGTTTGGTTAATACTTTAAAGGAAATTCCAGATACTTATACAACGCCTGCCTATTTAGCTTCGGGAAAGGGAGGATTGCAATATCGATTAAATGATCGATTTAGTATATATGCCGAGGGGGTGTACTATATGGTAAACGAACCTGGGGAAGCATTTCTTTGGAAACAAAATGACGGAACGGTTTATAGACAATTTTCTAATAAAGCCTCTTTTACGTTGGGATTATTATATCATTTTGATGAGTAATTTTCAAAATCGAAATACAATACGTAAACTTATTTTAATTATTGAGAATACAAAAACACCTTCTAATTAATACAGGAAGACTTTTTGCAGAATTATTATGGAAAGTAGTGAAAATATTCAACGTTGCCAATGGGTCAATAACGACCAAATTTATATTGACTATCATGACCATGAATGGGGTATCCCATTACATGATGATGATAAATTATTTGAATTTTTAATCCTCGAAGGTTTTCAAGCAGGATTGAGTTGGATTACGATTTTGCGAAAAAGGGATAATTTCAGAAAGGCTTTTGATAATTTTAAAGCCTTAAAAATTGTTAAATATGACGAGCATAAAATTTCAGCATTAATGCAAAATACAGGTATTATTCGCAATCGTTTGAAGATTAAAGGAACCATCACAAATGCGAGATTATTCCTTGAAATCCAACAAGAATTTGGGAGTTTTGATACCTATATTTGGCAGTTTACGAATGGACAAGTTATTAATAATCAACAAAATAGCACAAAATGCATTCCTGCAAGTAGTGCTATTTCAGATACCATGAGTAAAGCCTTAAAAAAGCGAGGATTTAAGTTTATTGGCACCACAATTTGCTATGCTTTTATGCAGGCAACTGGCATGGTGAACGACCATCTGATAAATTGTGTAAGTTATAAGCGATCATGAATTCCAAAATTTGGTGTGGTTTTCGTACCTTTGCAATCACACAGGAATGACAGGTTGCATAGAAAAATGAAAATCAGTAGATAAGATTTTTGGATAAATATTCTTATTTACTACTAATTCCTCTATTTTTAAATAATATTCAATGAATCCACGCATCGTAATTATTCCTACTTACAACGAAATTGAAAATATCGAAGCCATTATTCGTAAAGTTATGAGCCTTGAACCAACTTTCGATTTATTGATCGTTGACGATGGTTCGCCCGATGGTACCGGGCTGAAAGTAAAACAATTACAAACAGAATTTGGCACAAATCGTTTACATCTTCAAGAACGTCAAGGTAAATTAGGCTTAGGTACTGCCTACATTCACGGCTTCAAATATACCCTTAATTTGGGTTATGACTATATTTTTGAGATGGATGCCGATTTTTCTCACAATCCTGATGACTTAGTGAATCTCTATAATGCCTGTGCCAACAACGGTGCTGATATGGCCATTGGCTCACGTTATATAAATGGTGTAAATGTGGTCAATTGGCCCATGAGCCGAGTTTTAATGTCTTATTTTGCGGGATATTACGTTCGATTTATCACAGGAATTCCTATCATGGACGTTACGGCAGGTTTCAAATGTTATACGGCTAAAGTGCTGAAAACCATCAATTTAGATGCTATAAAATTTGTGGGATATGCCTTTCAAGTGGAGATGAAATTCACTTCGTGGAAATATGGTTTCAAGATTGTAGAAGTACCAATCATTTTTACTGACCGCACGAAAGGACAATCAAAGATGTCAGCAAATATCTTCCGTGAAGCTATTTTAGGCGTTATACAAATGAAATTTAATAGTTTTTTTAAAAAATATGATAGAGGATAAAGGGAGAGTGTAGTTATAAGAAATGGAGTAAAATATTTTACTTATTTTTTAATTTATTCCTTCTGTTCCATTATTTCGTTTATTTCCTTCAAAATATGACCTACGAACACGTCAAGGCAATCCATATCATCTTTGTAACCGCATGGTTTGCGGGACTTTTCTATTTACCACGCCTTTTTGTGTATCATACCGAAGCGAACCAAAAGCCTGTTGTGGAACGTGATATTTTGCAAAAAGAATACCTCAGAATGGCGAAAGTTTTATTCAACGCCATTATGATTCCAGCGATGTGGCTGACAATAATTTCTGGCATCACCATGGTTTATTGGACTTGGTGGGATTCTTTTGCTGCTCACGGTTGGTTGCATATCAAACTTTTATTCGTTTTGGGTTTGATTATTTACCATTTCTATTGTCGAAAAATAATTTTAGAATTACGTCAAAATAAATTTAGATTTACGGGGTTTCAATTACGCCTTTTCAATGAAATTGCTACCATTTTCCTTTTCGCCATTGTATTTTTGGTTGTGCTGAAAAACTCCGTTGATTGGATTTGGGGATTGGTTGGACTCTTAACTTTTGCAGTTGTCATTATGTCGGCTGTGAGAATTGTGAAGCGAATTCGGGAGAAGAAATAATATTAAAAATACATTAAAAACCCCAATCAAATCAGTTTGATTGGGGTTTTTAATGTTCAGCCTTCCCAAATAATTTAGAATTTTTGTAAAGATTATATACTTATTAATTCAATAGCAACGTAACTTCTTCCGTTTTCTCCTTTCTTTTGAGCGCTCCTGAAATTACCCTAACTGCCTCCGCAATACCTTCGGGGTCAAATCCGCATTCTTTATGGAGTTCAATTTGCTCTCCGTGCTCAACCACTCTATCAGGAATTCCGAGTCGTTTTACTTGAGCTGAATAACCATTATCCAACATAAATTCTGCCACTGCCGAACCAAATCCTCCTTGAATACAACCATCTTCTACGGTGATTACTTTATCGTATTTTTGGAAAATCTCGTGTAACATCGCTTCATCCAATGGTTTCACAAAACGCATATCGTAGTGGGCTGGATTGATGCCTTCTTTTTCCAACAATTCACAGGCAGTAACAGCATAATTTCCAATGTGTCCAAGCGTCAAAATCGCTACGTTCTCACCATCTTTAATTTTACGTCCTTTGCCAATTTCCATCAATTCAAATGGTGTTTTCCAATTAGGCATAACACCTTCTCCCCTTGGATAACGAATTGATATACAAGATTTTAAATCTTTAAAATTATCCTGAGAAACTGTAAACATAATGTCCCGTAATTCCTTTTCATTCATCGGAGCAAAGACAATCATATTTGGAATACATCTCATGTACGCAATATCATACGCCCCGTGATGCGTTGGACCATCGGCACCCGCAAAACCCGCACGGTCGAGACAGAAAATAACAGGTAATTCCTGAATCGCTACATCATGCACCACTTGGTCGTAGGCACGTTGCATGAAAGTTGAGTAAATATTACAAAAAACCGTCAATCCTTGTGTTGCCATACCTGCCGAAAATGTTACGGCGTGTTGTTCGGCAATGCCCACATCAAAAGCACGGTCGGGCATTGCTTTCATCATAATATTCAACGAACTTCCCGAAGGCATGGCGGGTGTAACCCCCATAATCTTGGCATTTTGTTCGGCTAATTCTACGATGGTATTTCCGAAAACCTCCTGATACTTAGGAGGTTGCGGAGTTAAATAAACTTTTTTCTTAATTTCTCCCGTGATTTTGTCGAATTTGCCGGGAGCGTGCCAAAGGGTTTGGTCTTTTTCGGCAAGGGCATAACCTTTACCTTTTGTGGTGATACAATGAAGAATTTTAGGACCGGGAATGTCTTTCAAATCATTCAAAACGGTTGCTAAATATTCAACGTCATGCCCATCAATTGGACCAAAATATCTTAGGTTCAATGATTCAAACAAGTTACTTTGTTTTAGCAAAGTAGCTTTTAAACCATTCTCAATTTTAGAAACAATGTCTTGCGCAGATTTGCCAAATGTGGACATTTTACCCAACAAATTCCAGACTTCATCTTTCACACGATTATAGGTGTGCGAAGTAGTAATATCCGTCAAATATTCTTTCAAGGCTCCAACGTTCGGGTCAATCGCCATGCAATTATCATTCAAAATAATTATCATGTTGTTCGAAATTGCGCCTGCATGATTCATTGCCTCGAATGCCATCCCTGCCGTCATTGACCCATCGCCAATGACCGCAATATGTTGACGGTCTTTTTCACCTTTATATTGCGAAGCCACCGACATCCCCAAAGCGGCCGAAATGGAAGTAGATGAATGACCCACGCCAAAAGCATCATATTCACTTTCTTTTCGTTTTGGGAAACCAGAAATTCCTCCGTAGAGACGATTGGTGTGGAACTGTTCCCTTCTACCCGTCAAGATTTTATGTCCGTAGGCTTGATGTCCTACGTCAAAAATTACTTGGTCATAAGGCGTATTGAAAATATAATGCAAAGCCACCGACAACTCAACCACCCCCAAAGATGCCCCAAAATGACCGCCAAACACAGAAACATCATCAATAATGTATTGACGAAGTTCATCACAAATTTGGAGTAATTCCGAGCGGTCTCGTTTCCTTAAATCCTCTGGGGAGTTAATTTGAGCCAATATTTTGCCAGGGGTGATTTTCATAAATGTCGTGTTGTCGAAATGATAAATAGATAACCATCAAAAATATGAAATGTTTGATGGTATTGTATTTAATAATACAAATTTACAAAATTTTTCTGAGGTTATCGTAAACGTAAAAACGGTCAAGAATTTTGGGCTTGACCGTTTTTGTTGGCAATGTATTGTATAAAATCTAAGCGAAATTTAAAGTATCTACTTTCATAGCTTCGTAAGCGGCAATCAATTTGTCCATTACTTCAGTTTTAGTATGAATTGAAGCTGATGTACTTACGCTATATTCTTCTCCTTCCTCTGCAGTCAATGTAAGAACATATTCATACAAACGTGAGGCAATCGCAAGTTTTTCTTCTTGAGTTATTGATTCACTAATTTATTTTTGATAGGATTTTAAGATAAGATTATTCATAGTTAGATAATGAAATCGGAATTATAGAAATTGCAAATCACTTTCTGCTTCATACCTAACCCCTAAATTCTAATCCTCAACACCTAAATTTACTTCTGCGAAGCCTTAAACAACTTTTGCTTTTCTTCCTTCGTTAAACTTTCATAGCCCGAACGAGAAATTTTATCTAAGATTTCATCTACTTCATCATCGTCTGGATACGCACCACCTACGCTTGCTGGCGTATTTGAATACATAGATTCTTTCTGACGGTGAACCACTTTGATGGTTGGTTTTTCAGTACGTTTGAAAAGATTTTGAAAGAATTCAACCGTAGTATCAATGGGCATTCCCCAATCTCGACCCGCTTGCAATTGTTTTACATATAAGTAACCCAATAAAGCTCCGCCCATGTGGACGATTCCTCCGCCAGCGTTTGTGCCAATGGCACCTGCCAAAGAAATTAAGAAGAAGAAAAGGGCAATATATTTAATTTTGACGGGCCCAATCAAGAACAAAAAGAAGGTATAATCAGGCATTAAAGTAGCGGCAGCAAACATAATTGCCATAACACTTCCCGATGCTCCGATAATTGTTGTGTTGATTGCCCCTTGATAATAAGGAATAAAATTGAAGGCAATTAAGGCTAATGCTCCGCCAAAAATTGCGCCCAATATGTACAAATTTATTAATCTACGGCTTCCTAAAAATTCTTGAATAATTGCCCCAAACCAATAAAGCATCAACATATTTGGCAACAAGTGCGAAATAGGATTGACCGCATGAAATAGAGAGTAGGTCAGAATTGTCCATGGACGAAAGAGAAATATAGACATGGCAGGTGTAACGCTGAAATAAGAAAGTAGCGTTTCAAAAATATCAGGTCTTTTGAAAAATACCGTTGCTGTAATCAAGAATACTAACATGACTACATAAACCGCCACATTCAACCATATTAGTTGAATTAAACCGTTGTTACGCTTGGCGAAAGCGTTTTTGAAGTCATCTAAAATTCCACTCATTTTATTTCCGAGGCGATCGTCGCTCGATTCGATAATTGTTAGTCCGATGTTTGTGTATCGTAATATAGTAACGTTTTAGCAAGCAAAAAGTTACGTAATAAAGATACAAAATTTTTAATAAAAACTATTCCGTTTTGTTCCCCAAATTTTAATTAAAATGAAAGCAAAAATCATACCCCCAATATGGGCAAAATGTGCAACATTATCGCCAGGCATTTTGTTGAGTCCCGCATAGATTTCGTATAGTGCATAAAAGGTTACAAAGTACTTAGCTTTAATGGGAAACGGGAAAAATAAAAGCATCAATTCGGTATTGGGAAATAGCAAACCAAAACCTGCCATAATACCAAAAACTGCTCCCGAAGCCCCAATCATCGGTGTGTTTAAAACAGCCTTCAAACTTTCTTCTGCTATAAAGACGGATTCTTTGAGGGTAACGTTGCTTGTATCCTGTAATAAAGTATAAACGCTTGATGGAATTCCTTCTGAATAAAATCCGGCTATTAAACTTTGAAACTTTGTTAAATCAGGATTTAAGATGTACGCTTCCGTAACGGCTTGTAGCGTTGAGAAATCATAATATTTTAATCCCATGTACAAAACGCCTGCCCCGATTCCCGTAACTAAATAAAAAATTAAGAATCTTTTTTCTCCCCAGTACATTTCTAAGATGGGCCCTAAAAAAAATAGCCCTAACATATTACTGAAAATATGTCCAATGTTTGAATGCACAAACATATACGTCACCAACTGAGTTGGGATGAATTGTTCGGAAGAAAAATAATGCAAACCGAATAACGAAACAATCATTCTATCGTATTGTGGATTGATTGACTGAACGCCAAAAACGATTATGTTAATGACAATAATTGCCTTAATAATAGGCGTTAAACTGGGTGTTCTCATGTGTAATTATTTGTGAGTTGTGAGTTGGTGAGTTGTGATTTTTGAGTCCGATGATAAATCATAACTCACCAATCACTAAATCACAACTTATTCTTCATAAGCCCAATCAATACGAGTTTTCATGTCCTTGATTACTAAGCCATTAGCTTTGAAATAAGTTCTAATTTCGTCGATTTTGTCGTATTGTTTAGCTTCTTTATATTCTCGGTAAAGTGATAACATTCCTTTGGCAAGGGCTTCAATTGAATTATTTGGTTCTTCTAAAATTCCCAAAATATCTTCAATAATAGCGACAAATTTTTCCTTCAAAAGGTTGAATGCTGTCTCGCCAATTTGGGCCGTTTGTACTTGTCCCATGTATAATTGATTAATTTTTTTCAAGAGATTGAATAAACCTGCAATCGCCACAGCAGTGTTTAAATCATCGTTCAATCCATCAAAACAGCCTTGAATTCCTTTTTCAATTTCAGCCATTTGCTTTTCATCAACAACTATTGAATCATCCGCTACGTATTCAATATTTTTAATGATTCTCAAGCCGTTAATCAAGCGTATATAACCCTTTTGAGCAGCTTTAAGTGCATCATTCGAGAAATCGAGCGTACTTCTGTACTGTGATTGCAACATAAAAAAACGCACCGTCATGGGACTGTAGGCCTGTTCTAACAACGGATGTGAACCCGCAAAAAGTTCGGCAGGAAGGAAAGAATTTCCGAGCGATTTAGACATTTTTTGACCATTTACGGTCAACATATTTGAGTGCATCCAATAACGAACGGGTTCACGTCCATTTGCTCCTTTGGCTTGAGCAATTTCGCATTCGTGATGTGGAAATTTCAAGTCCATTCCACCGCCGTGAATATCGAAACTATCACCTAAGTATTTGGTACTCATGCAAGTACATTCTAAATGCCAACCTGGAAAACCCGCTCCCCAAGGAGAATTCCAACGCATCAAATGTTCGGGAGCTGCTTTTTTCCAAAGCGCAAAATCAAGTGGACTACGTTTTTCGCCAACGCCCTCTAAATCACGAGATTCTGATAATAAATCTTCTAAAATACGACCAGATAATTTACCGTAATTACCGCCTTGTTCGTTGTATTTGGCAATATCGAAATAAACCGAACCGTTAGATTCGTAGGCTAAACCTTTATTAAGTAAGGTGGTAGTCGTTTCGATTTGTTCAACAATGTGTCCCGTAGCGGAAGGTTCAATACTCGGTGGAATAAAATTGAATTGGTCGAGAACCTTGTGAAAATCGTTGGTATAACGTTGCACAATTTCCATCGGCTCAAGTTGCTCTAACTTCGCCATTTTCCCGATTTTGTCTTCTCCTTCGTCACCATCGCCCACCAAATGCCCAACGTCTGTGATGTTACGGACATAACGAACTTTGTAACCCAAATGCGTCAAATAACGATTGAGCACATCGAAAGTCATAAAAGTACGGACGTTGCCCAAATGAACGTAATTATAAACGGTTGGTCCACAAACGTACATTCCCACATGTGGGGCGTTTATAGGGGTAAACAATTCTTTTTCTCGGCTGAGGGTATTGTATATTTTTAATGGTTGCATTTATTCAGTTATTTGATATTTTTCTTTTACAAAATTGATAAATTCTTCTACCATTTGTAGCGCTTTATCAATTTCTTCTTTTCCTATTTCTTCATCCAAATCGTAATCTGCAGTTTGCCTTTGGTCAAATAAAAAAGCTAAATTATTGCTAAATTCTTTGGGAATAATACCCGTTTTGATAAATATTCTTCCAAACTCACTAATTAAACCAGAATGAGTTTTTGAGTGAATATTTTTTTCGAGAAGTAAACTTCTGATTAAATAGAAATAAGCATAGTAGCAACGGTTCATGGCTACACGGTTTCTGTTATCTTTTGCATTGAAAACGGCATCATCTAATGTGCTTTCTGCGAGAGCAAGGGCATTTTTAATATCCTCATTCATATATAGTTATTCCTTCTTTTCTTACAAACCTATATAAGGCTTTTGTTGCTGTTTCAAATTTGGTAATGGATGTGGCAAACATCGAAACCCAAATATCATTTTTTAACGTTAATTCATTTAAAAGTTTATATGTAGAAGTAATTTCCTTTACTGCCCTTACTTCTTTATCTTTCAGAACAACCATAAAATCAATATCTGATTCTTCATTAAAATCCCCACGGGCATACGAGCCGTAGAGAATTATCTTCGACAGGCGGTCGCCATAATGATTTTTCATGGTTTCCGTAAAATCTTTTATGACAAGTGCTTTATCGACCATTAGATTAACATTTAGTTTCTCCTACAAAACTAATAAAAGTATAACGGAAAGAGATGATTTTCGTTCCAAAATGCGGATTTCCAAAAAGATTGCATTGAGTTTGTTTGAACCGAAAATAAAAAGGTTCAAGCGAGGACGCTTGAACCAAGTCAATAACAACGCTTAAACGTTCAAATATATCCTCAAATTTTTCTACCGCTTCATCTCCTGTTTTTTCCAATACGTCAAGCTTCTCCACAACCATTCAGCGGGGCCAAATTTGAAATAATGAAGCCATATATTGCTGAATATCAAACAAATAATCCATACACCCATCACAAAAAGATAGTTTTGGTAGATTTGTAATTTGGCAAACATTCCGAAGCCAAATCCGTAGAAAAATAAACCACAGAGAATGCTTTGGAGTAAATAATTGGATAAAGCCATTTGCCCCGCTTTGGAAAGAATTTTGACCAACCAATTAAACGCCCCCGACCTGTAAACGAGCATCAGTAGTCCAATGTGTCCGACCGTCATCATTAGTCGTTGAATATCCTGATATGCTCCCGTTGGAATCGTATAAGTTTCAAAGAAATTTTCAAGACCCTTTTCATCATAATAAGAGGAATTTACGTAACGAATTCTCATAAAAAGCCCCAAAGAATAGCCAATTAAAGCCATCAGGCCGTACTGTCGAGTCGTTAATTTATTGGTAAAAATACCTAATTTGAAAAAGCCCATGCCGATAAACATCATCAAGATAATGTCCCAGAAATTTGGGTTATAAAGCGTCCATTTTTGGTATTCGTCAGCGTCTTTCCATCTTTTATTAAATATCGTTTTGTAGTTGCCTCGCATCTCCCGAATATTAGAATTAATCTTGGCAGTATCTTTCTTCATCCAAGCAGACATTTCTTTAAATGTTGCTATATCTTCTTTTTGCTTAGGTTTTAACTTTTTGTGGAGTTTTAAAGAATCCGTCATTGCCGATTTATAGGCTTCGTATTTAGGTTTTCGTTGATCAATATACCGATAAGCACTTCTTCCAAAAAGCCAAAATGACAACACTAATCCTGTAATAATCAAATAATTAGCTTCTACTTTCCTAAATGGAAAAAGGAATAAACCACAAATGGCATAAAAATATAAAATATCACCATCCCAAAGCAGAATAAAAAAATTGAAAAGCCCGAAAACGAACATCTAAAGCAATCTTCGATAATAAATATCAATAGAATTTACATCATTATTTTTCGATAAAATAAGCATACAACTTGCCCCAAAAAGCATCGAAAATAACCCCCGCATCGTGCCTTCAAAAAAGACGGCTACAAAGATTTCTGAACGATAATTAATACCCGTATAATCAGTAAAATGCTGATACGGAAAAGACGGAAAAGAAAAACCTGGAATATTCATTAGAAGAATTCCGAGTACGGCTATTCCACGCAAAAAATCAATGGATTGATAACGACTTTGAAGATTGGGAGAAAGTTCTTGCACGGCTTTTAATTAATGGTTTACTAATATTATTTCAAAGATAAGAAGATTAGTGATTAGTTAGCTTTATAACTTAGTTTAAGGTTGGATGATTTATACAGTGGTTGAAGATGGAGTAAAAAAATTTATACTAATTTTCACTTGGTTACTACTTGGTTACTTTTTCACCTATTTACTCAAAATCCCCTATCTTTACAGAAAAATAAAACCCAAACCACCATGACAATTATTGAAGTCGCTGACGATAAAAAACTTCAACAAGAATTTCTTTTATTACCCGTAAAACTATACGCTGAAGATGCTAATTGGATTCGTCCACTCGACCAAGATATTGAGTACACTTTCGACCCAAAGAAAAATAAATATTTCAAACACGGTGAGGCCATTCGTTGGATTTTACAGGATTCGGAAGGAAAAACCATCGGGCGTGTTGCGGCTTTTATCAACCACGAAACCGCCACCAAAGAAGACCAACCTACGGGCGGAATGGGATTTTTTGAGTGTATTGAAGACGAATCTGCCGCTTTTTTATTATTTGAAACTTGTAAAAAATGGTTGGCTTTGAAAGGCATGGAAGCTATGGATGGCCCCATCAATTTTGGCGAAAGAGATTCCTTTTGGGGCTTGATGATAAAAGGCTGGCAATACGAACCAACCTACAAAATGCCGTGGACGAAGCAGTATTACATTTCGTTTTTCGACAACTTCGGTTTCAAAGATTATTTCCAACAATATATTTACGTTTCGCCAATTCGGGCAGCATCGGTAATGGACACGGTAGAGGACAAAGCTCGTAAGGTTTATGCCAATCCCGAATATACGTTTAGAAGCATAAAGAAGACTATATTAGCCAAATACGGAGAAGATTTCAGAACGATATTCAATGAAGCTTGGGCAAAATTTCCAGGCGTAAAAGAAATGAATGCTGAACAAGCGAAGAGCTTGGTAAACACCATGAAACCCATTATTGATGAGCAACTTACGTGGTTTGCTTACTCTGGAGAACGTCCAATTGCCTTCTTTATCGTTATTCCCGATATCAACCAGATTGTCAAACACTTAGATGGAAAATTTGGACTTTGGGAGAAATTAAAATTCTGGCTTTTGTTGCAACGGGGCGTTATTAATCGTACTTGTGGCGTTATTTTTGGCGTTGTTCCAGATTTTCAAGGAAAGGGAATCGAATCGGCAATTGCTTTACGTTTTCGCCAGGCTGGGCGTGACAATCCACATTATCAATATGATACAATTGACATGAATTGGGTGGGCGATTTTAATCCAAAAATGAACCGTTTCGTTTCGCAATTAGGCACCACTCGTGACAAAGAATTTATCACTTATCGTTATCTTTTTGATAGAACGAAAGAATTTAAACGTTGTCCGAGAGTAGGATAAGGGTTCTTAAAAAATCTTAATAATGATAAACTTATTCAAATTCACTGTAAATTTGAAATATGAGATTAAGAATTTTTCTACTTACGTTTTGGCTTATGGCCTGTGGTTCTGATGAAAAACCCGAAAATTTGATTCCTAAAGACAAAATGGCCAAGGTTTTGACTGAAATCCATATTTTAGAGGCTCAAATCAATAATTTTCATTTTCAACATGAAGATTCTTCGGTGTTCGTTTACCAAAAAATGAAGGTTCAACTATTAAAAACCTACGATTTAGACACGGCTACTTTCAGAAGCAGTTTTAAATATTATCTATTGAATCCAGATAAAATGAAAGAAATTTATGCTGAGGTTAAAAAGGCGTTGGAAGCCAAGAAAAAGCAAATTCAAGCAAAAGTTGATTTAGAAGCGAAAAAGAAGAAACTATTAGAGGAAAAAAAAGCTAAAACAATACCAAAAGCGATACAAAAAGCCGATAGTTTGATGCGGGTGAAAAATGAAATTAAAGCAAAAGAGGCCATAAAAAAACGCCTCTTTACTGATAAACTTTCTACTCATAAACTTGATAAAGCCACGCCCAAACTTCCATGAAAGCATTTTTAAAATCTCTTTATCTCTCAAATTTGGTATTTTATATCACTATTTTCTTGGTGGTAATGTTTGTTTTGGCGTTTGTTTTTCCCGTCTTATTTGGCATAACTCAAATGCTTTTTTTCGTTTTTATGCTGATGCTTTTGGTGGACGGAATCATGCTTTATCGCTCTAAAAAAGGCATTTTTGCCCGTCGTGAAGCACCTGATCGTTTGTCCAATGGCGATGAAAACCCACTGTCTATTTACCTCGAAAATCATTACGATTTCCCCGTTCAACTTCAAATTATTGATGAAATTCCCTTCCAGTTTCAGAAACGTGATTTAATGTTTCGTACTGCTTTGAAAGTTGCCGAAACTCAAATTTTGGAATATACTTTACGCCCCACAAAACGGGGTGAATATAGCTTTGGGGCAGTAAATATATATGTAAAAAGTCCGATAAGATTATTGAAACGTCGTTACCAATTTTCTCAAGATAAAATGGTGGCGGTTTATCCTTCTTTTTTGCAAATGAGAGCCTACGAATTGATGGCCATTTCAAATCGTTTGACGGAATTAGGAATTAAGAAAATTCGTAAAATTGGGCAAAGTCAGGAGTTTGAACAAATTCGTCAATATGTGCAAGGAGACGATATTAGAAGTATCAATTGGAAAGCTACCGCCCGACGTAACGACTTGATGGTCAATGCTTTTCAAGAAGAAAAATCACAAAATGTTTATTGTTTGATTGATAAAGGCAGGGTGATGCAAATGCCTTTTGAGGGACTTTCGTTATTGGATTACGCTATTAATGCAACCTTAGTCTTATCAAATATTGCGATTTACAAACAAGACAAAGCGGGAATAATTACGTTTTCTGACCGCATCGGACAAGTGCTACTTGCCGACCGAAAAGGGGGGCAAATGACCAAGATTTTGGACATTTTATACAAGCAAAAAACTCGCTTTTTAGAAACGGATTACGAAGCGCTTTATATACATACGAAGACCTATGTGCGCCAGCGAAGTTTGTTTTTGTTATATACTAATTTTGAAACGGTTACGTCTATGCGGAGGCAATTACCCTATTTTAGAAAATTAGCGAAAGACCATTTGCTCATCATCGTTTTTTTCGAGAATACTGAACTTCGGGCTTTATTGGACAAACCTACCCACACAACCGAAGAAATCTATTTGAAAACAATTGCGGAGAAATATTTTTACGAGAAACAGCAGATTATCAAGGAGTTAGGACAATTTGGCATTCAAGCATTATTGACTGCACCGCAAAATTTAACGGTCAATACAGTTAATAAATACTTGGAATTGAAGTCAAGGGGAATGATTTGAGTTTTCAGGTTATAAAGTTTCTTGTATTAACTTCCCGAAAGTTTAACCCCCAACGGAGTTGTTTCGGGAAGTTCAACGGCAAATAACTGATATCTTTACATTTACAATTTCCTTAACTACACCGATTTAATCTTTTCAATAATTTTAATTTGTTCCAAAATTTCTTCTGGTTTTATGAATAATTCCTTTCCATCCACAATAACATCGTGAAGATTTTGGAATAATAAAGCCCAATTTCCTTTTTCAGTTTCTACCGTTCCTTTGAAAACCAGACCATTCATTTCAGTAGTCAAAATGCCCGATTGTGTGATGGGTTCAATGCCAAAATCAACATCTTGGGGCATCATTCCTGCCTTTAAATGGTCTTCTTGCACATCGATTCCGTGTTTGGTAAATGAGCCTTTTTTACCGTGAATAATGTATCTTGGCGTATCTTCACGTACCAATAAACTGGATTTTAAGGTAACTTTTAGCTTTCCGTAGTCTAACTTTATATCAAAAGCATCGTCAATTTCAGAGTTTTCTCTTTGTGTAAAAGTCTGTCCCCAAACACCATTTGGTACGCCAAAAAGCGTGATAACTTGGTCAATGATATGAGCGCCTAAATCGTAAAGAATTCCATTAGCGGGACTTACAATTTCCTTCCACTTTTTGGGATTCAGAACAGGTTTGAAGCGATTAAAATGAATTTCAAAACTATGAATTTCTCCTAAAAAATCTCCATCAATTACTTTTTTGACCGTCATAAAATCAGAATCAAAACGGCGATTCTGGAATACTGTCAGTATTTTGCCTTGTTTTTTAGCCAATAAAATCAATTCTTCCGCTTCTTGAACGGTGGCGGTAAAAGGTTTTTCAACGAGAACGTGCTTACCCGCCAACAATGCCCGTTTGGCATATTCAAAATGGGTCAAACTCGGCGAACAAATACTTACTAAATCAATTTCTGAATCCGCCAAAACTTCATCCAAAGTTTTGGCAACTTGTACAGATGGGAAAAAATCTTGCGGATTTTGACTGTTAGAAACGATCGTTTTTAGGCTAAAATTTGGATTCGTTTCAAAAAATGGGGCTTGTAAATATCGTCCAGACAAACCAAAACCGATGAGGGCAACGTTGAGCATAATTTTTTAAATTTTTCAATTATAAATTGTTCGCAAATTTACGAAAATCGTTCTTCAAAAGAATGAATTCCATTTTCGAGTTGCTATATTAACACTTTTTATTTTCCTATTTATGCTGAATTGTTGTATGATGAATCCACCATAATATTGAAACCTATTTACCTACCAATTTCTACTCATTTCAGCCCATTAAGAAATTTTATACACTTTTTCCTTTGGAAAAGTGTGCTACCCATACATTTTTTCAAAGGAAAAAGTGTAATTTGTAAATCAATACATAAATTTATAGACATGAATAGATTTGCATTTCAAGAATTACTTAATTGGAAAAACTCAAAAATCAGGAAACCCTTAATCATTCAAGGGGCAAGGCAAGTAGGCAAAACTTGGTTGATGAAGGAATTTGGAAAAAGAGAATTCCAAAATGTAGTATATCTCAATTTTGAAAGTAGCAGTAGGTTGAGAGAATTATTTATTTCTGACTTTGATATTGAAAGAATTATTGCGGTTATTGAAATTGAAGTCAAGCAAAAAATAGATTCACAGAATACACTTCTCATTTTTGATGAAATTCAAGAAGCTGAAAAAGGATTAACGGCTCTAAAATATTTCTATGAACAAGCACCTGAGTATTTTATCGTAGCGGCGGGTTCATTATTAGGAATATCAAATCAAAAGAATAGCTCTTTTCCCGTGGGCAAAGTTGATTTAATTCCATTATTTCCGATGAGTTTTATGGAGTTTTTGGAAAATGTGGGCGAAGAGCAATTAGTGACCTCATTGCAAAATAAAAATTGGGAATTGATTACGGTCTTTCATGATAAATTAGTAGAAATTTTAAGGTTATATTATTTTGTTGGTGGCATGCCAGAAGTGGTTTTAAATTATATCGAAAACAAAAATTTAGATACCCTTAGAGCCATTCAACGAAAAATAATTGCGGGATACGAAAATGATTTTGCCAAACACGCTCCGAATGACATTGTTCCCAGAATAAGGTTAGTTTGGAATACCTTGATAAGTCAATTAGCCAAAGAAAATAGAAAATTTGTCTATGGTCAAATTAAAAAAGGAGCAAGAGCAAAAGATTTTGAAACCGCCATTAATTGGTTGGTGGATGCGGGTTTAGTCTTGAAAGTAAACAGAATTGAAAAGCCAACTTTACCATTAAATGCCTACGCAGATTTTGATGCCTTTAAATTATTTTTTATCGATATTGGCTTACTGAATGCAATTAGAGATTTAGATCAAAGAATTCTTTTAGAAAAAAATAATATCCTCACGGAGTTTAAAGGAGCTTTAACGGAACAATTTGTGTGTCAGCAATTGAAAATTAAGAAAGAATTATACTACTGGACAGCCTCCAATGCCACTGCCGAAGTTGATTTTGTGTTGCAATCACAAAATGAGATTATACCGATAGAGGTAAAAGCAGAGGAAAACCTAAAGTCCAAAAGTTTGAAGGTTTATGTCGAAAAATACGCTCCCAAAACTGCTATTAGAACATCTATGAGCAAATATCGACAAGAAGATTGGCTGACTAATATTCCTTTGTATGGGGTTTCGGAAGTGATAAACTGAGAAGGTTATTAGGTCAGAATGAAGATCAAGGAATGAAGAAGTGGTTTTACTTTTCCACTCTTCATTCCTTGTTCTCCATTCTGACTTTTTTAAAATGTAATTACACCAAAACCGAAAATAAATCAGGCTGTTCATTAAGTTCTTGATAAACAATATTCTCCGCCTTCATTCGCTCGATTAAGGCATGATAATCGTCCTTATTTTTTAACTCTACGCCCAACAAAACCGGACCAGATTCACGGTTGGTTTTCTTTTGATATTCGAATAAAGTAATATCATCGTCGGGGCCTAAAACGTTGTTTAGGAAGTTACGTAAAGCTCCCGCTCTTTGTGGAAAACGGACGACAAAATAATGTTTCAAGCCTTCGTAAAGCAATGAACGCTCCTTGATTTCTTCGGTGCGGGTAATGTCATTATTGCCCCCAGAAACCAAACAGACCACATTTTTGCCTTTTATTTGTTCTTTCATAAAATCCAAAGCCGCAATGGTCAATGCTCCTGCGGGTTCGGCTACGATGGCGGATTCGTTGTATAATTCCAAGATGGTCGTACATACTTTTCCTTCGGGAACGATGATGATTTCATCCAAATTTTGTTGACAAATGGCAAAGGTAATCTCGCCAACTCGTTTCACGGCAGCGCCGTCCACAAACCTATCCATCGTCTCCAATTCCACCACGTGACCCGCTTCAATACTTGCCTTCATGGATGCCGCTCCCGCAGGTTCAACGCCGATAATTTTGGTATGGGGAGAAAGTTGTTTGAAAACCGTTGAAATCCCCGCCGAAACGCCTCCGCCACCGATGGCAAGGAAAATATAATCTATTTTAACATCGGCATCTTTAAAAATTTCTAAACCTACCGTTGCTTGTCCCGTAATGACATCAATATCATCAAAAGCCGAGACAAAAGTGGCGTAATGTTCTTCGCAATATTGTTTGGCAGCTTTGGCGGCATCGTCGTAAGTATCGCCCACCATCATGATTTCAATATCATCTCGACCAAACATTTTCACCTGTTTAATCTTCTGATTTGGGGTGGTTGTGGGCATAAAAATCGTTCCTTTTACTTTCATTTTGTGACAGGCATACGCCAATCCTTGGGCATGATTACCCGCCGAAGCACACACAACCCCTTTGGCTAATTCAGCTTTTGAAAGCCTCGACATTTTGTTATATGCCCCCCTGATTTTGTAGGAACGAACAATTTGCAAATCTTCCCTTTTCAAGAAAATATTGGCTTCATAGCGTTCAGAGAGGATAATATTTTCCATCAAGGGCGTATGAACAGCAATGCCACGCAACCTTTCAGCGGCTTCGTAAACACTTTCTAAACTTGGGGAAATAAAAGTTTTGGCCTTGTTACTCATGGTTTTGTATTGATGGTAAAGTTAGTTTGATGATTATTGAAGTTAGTTCTGTCATTCCGACGAATAAATCGAATAAATTTATACCTCCGCAAATTAACAATAATAATCCCTATTTCAAAAAACGAACACCTGTCCGATTGCGTACAAAAACTGTATCAAAAGCGAACAGTTTTGTTTTGGATAAAATTCGTAATTAACTAAAAATCAGTAAGTTAATGTTTTGGCATCAATTTGTTAGATGTATTATCAAAACTTATTTAACATTCAACAAATTACCACTTACAATTCACTAATTAAAGTCATGGACAGAGTAATAGAAAAAAAGAAATGGTCAATGAAACGAATTCTTCCGATTGCGGGGGGCATTGCTTTGGTTGGCTTCATTGCAGCGGCGTATTTGAACACTACTGGCAAACCAAAATTGAACGTAGAACAAGACCGTTTGATGATTTCGGAGGTTTCAAAGGGCAATTTTCAAGAATTTATTCCCATTAATGGCGTTGTATTACCGATTCAAACCATCTATTTGGATGCCATCGAAGGCGGACGGGTGGAGGAACTCTATGCTGAAGATGGAGCGATGTTGAAGAAAGGTCAGCCGATTATGAAAATGGCAAATACGGATTTGGAATTGTCTTTGGCAAATCAGGAAACTTCGGTTTTTGGACTGCAAACACAAATGCAATATACCCGCAATTTGGCGGCTCAGGCTACGATTCAATACCAAAATTCACAGGCTGAAATTGATAATGGTGTGGCAGAAGCAGAACGACTTTTTAAATTAAACGAACGCCTTTACCGTGAAAAAGTGATTTCCGAACAAGATTATAAGGCTTCATTGAATGCGTACAATTATCAAAATCGTAGGAGGAAATTGGTTAGTCGTACTTTAGACCAAGATTCGGTAACGACCAATCAACAAATAAATCAGATGAAAGAAACCATCAAACGTAACCAAACGACTTTGGCCTTGATGCGTAAAAAAGCAGAAGATTTAATCGTGAAAGCTCCCGTGGATGGTCAATTAACGTCAAGAAATGCGGAGGTTGGGGAATTAAAAACTCGTGGACAAAGATTAGGTCAGATTGACGTATTGAGTGGTTTTAAAGTTCGGGCGGATATTGATGAACATTATATTTCAAGAGTTTTTATTGGCTTGATGGGCGAGTTTACCATTTCGGATAAAACCTATAAACTGAAAGTAAAAAAGGTTTATTCGCAAGTTACTAACGGACGTTTTCAGGTAGATATGGAATTTGTGGGAACACCCCCAAGCAATGTACGTCGTGGACAAACCTTGCAAGTACGCCTTTCTTTGAGTGATGATACTCAGGCGATTCTGTTAACCAAAGGTGGTTTTTACCAACAAACGGGAGGAAACTGGATTTTTAAAGTGAACGAAAACGGTACGAAGGCTTATAAAGTTGATATTCAATTAGGTCGTCAAAATCCTGAGTTTTATGAGGTGATGGGCGGTTTGAAAGTCGGCGATAAAGTAGTAACGAGTAGCTATGAAAATTATGGAGATATGCAGGAATTGGTGATTAAGAAGCAGTGAGGCATGAGGTGTGAGCAGTGAGGTATGAGCGGCGAGGTGTGAGCAGTGAGTTATGAGTCAATAAATCTGACATTCATACCTCATTGCTCAAAACTTACAACTTAGAAGAAAACCCGTGAATCATTTTTCTGATTTCGTTTATTTCTTTGTCAAAATACAAATATTGCTCTTCATCTAAATATTTTAAGTCTTTTGAAAGTAAAATTTGATATTCTAACTCTGATGCTGAACCTCGTGCGATGGTAAGAAATCTCTGTAAGTCGGGAATACTTTCACGTCCGCAACCTTCCGCAATATTTGTAGGAATAGATGAACAAGAACGTCGCATTTGAGAAACTAAACTAAAAAGTTCTTCTCTCGGAAATTTTGAAGTAACACTATAAATTTTTAATGTTAATTGATGGCTTCTTTGCCAAACAATTAATTTCTTAAAATCTCTCATTATAAGTGGTTTCTGTGTTTTACAAAATAAAATATTAGCAAACTAAGTAATTTTTGAATAAAAATGAAATATAAATCAAGCTGTGAACTTCGATTGAGTGAAAGCTCATTGCTCGAAGCTCATTGCTCAAATCTTAAAGTCATGTTAAAAATAACCGATTTAGAAAAAATCTATCGCACCGAAGACATCGAAACGGTGGCGCTTAATAAAATTTCTGTGGAAGTGAAAAGTGGCGAATTCGTTGCTATCATGGGGCCTTCTGGTTGTGGAAAATCTACGCTTTTGAATATCGTAGGTCTTTTGGATGATGCTGATACTGGAAGTTTTAAATTCAATAACGAAGAAGTGATTTCTTACAACGAACGTAAACGTGCCGACCTCCGCAAACGCAACATCGGTTTTGTGTTTCAATCCTTCAATTTGATTGATGAACTCACCGTATATGAAAATGTTGAATTGCCATTATTGTATTTGGGAATTGATGCCGACGAACGTAAAAAACGAGTAGAAGCAGTATTGGAAAAAGTCCAAATTATGCACCGCAGAAACCATTTTCCACAACAATTATCGGGTGGTCAGCAACAACGTTGTGCCGTAGCTCGTGCCGTAGTGAACAATCCAAAATTGATTCTTGCCGATGAGCCAACGGGTAATTTGGACTCAAAAAACGGTAATGAAGTCATGGAATTATTAACCGATTTGAATAGTAATGGAACGACAGTGGTAATGGTAACGCACTCCGAACATGATGCGAGATATGCACATCGGATTATTAGGATGTTGGATGGGCAGGTGGTAATGGAGAATGTCTTACAATAGGAGGAATGGAGACAGGAGTAAAGGAAACAGAAATAAAAGAGACAAAAACAAATTAAAAATGGGAACAGGTTTTGGAAATGGAATAGATATATAGAATTAGATGTACTCTGGCAGACTGAGATGTACTCTGGCAGACTGAAAGATAAAAGAGAGTTAGAGTTTTATCTCTCATACTTCATTTCTCCTGCCTCCTTTTCTCCTTTCGTACTATAAAATAATGAAGATTGAAAAATTTGAGGATTTGATTGTTTGGAAAGACTCAATGAGATTGGCGGTTGAAGTGTATGAACAACTAAAAGAATGTCGTGATTTTGGTTTTCGTGACCAAATACAACGTTCCAGTGTTTCTGTGCCTTCCAACATTGCTGAGGGTTATGAAAGGCAGTCAAATAAGGAGTTTATTCAATATTTATACATTGCAAAAGGCTCATGTGGAGAATTTAGAACCCAGATTAATTTAGCCATCAATGTTGGTATAATTGAGAAAGAAAAAGGAATGGAATTAATTGAAAAAACCAAGAAAATTTCAGCCATGCTTTACGGATTAATACAAACAAGAAAAGACAAATTTTAACGAAGGATTTTGAAGGATTAGGCAGGCAACATTCCTCCCTTCCTCCCATCTCCTTTCCTCCACAGATATGTTCAGAAATTACCTAAAAATCGCCTACCGAACTTTACTTCGTTACAAGGCATATACCGCCCTCAACGTTTTAGGTTTAACCCTCGGATTGACTTGCGCCATCTTGATTTTTATGATGGTAAAATTTCATTTGAGTTTTGACCAATATCATTCAAAAGCCGACCGTGTGGTGAGGATAGTTTCTTATTTCAACACGCCCGATGGTGAATTTTATACGCCCGGTGTGCCTGCTCCTTTGGGGGATGCTGCCCGCACCGAAATTGCTCCCTTAGAAAAAGTTTCGATGGTTTATAATGAAGATAACGTCACAGTTGCATTGATGGAAGGTGGCGTGCCCACCAAGAAATTTAAAGAAGAAAATGGAGGTGTGTTTTTTGTTGAACCTGATTTGTTTTCCATCCTTGATTTGAAGATTTTGAAAGGAAATATTCAAGATTTAAAACAACCAAATATCGTTTTTTTAACCGAAAAAATTGCCAAAAAATATTACGGAGACACCGACCCAATCGGGAAAATATTACGTTTTGATGCTCGATTGGATGTAAAAGTAGCAGGAATTATACAGAATTTTCCTTCAAATACTGACATAAAAGGCTCAATAATAGCCAGTTATGTTACTCGTAGTACGTTTGACTCTAACTGGGAGAAATACATGAAAAATCATTGGGGAGGCATTAATAGTGCAACCCAGTGTTATGCTTTGTTGAAAACCAATACAAGCGTTGCCCAAGTTCAAAAAATGACTCCTACCTTCATCGCAAAACATTACGAAAAAGCCGAAGATAGAAAATCTCGCTTATTGTACATTCAACCGCTTTCTGATATTCACTTCAACGACAATTATACGGGTGTAATTCCCAAAAGAATCATTACGACTTTGGGAATCATCGGTTTACTTTTATTGATTACCGCCTGTATTAATTTCGTAAACATGGCAACTGCTCAAGCCCTTAAACGCTCGAAAGAAGTGGGTGTTCGCAAGGTAATGGGGAGTTCGAGAAGGCAATTATTCTGGCAATTTATCGCCGAAACGACCATTATTGCTGTTTTAGCAGGCATTATTTCCTACATTTTATCAAGTGTATTATTTCCACTTTTAAGCAATTGGCAGGAAGAATTAATTGGTTATCGGATGATTTTCTCTGAATTAATTGACCTTCAGTTTTGGATGATTTTTATCCTAACTATCCTTTTAGTGGTCTTTGTCTCCGGCTCTTACCCAGGGTTTGTACTGAGTGGCTTTAATCCTGTAGTGGCTCTGAAAGGCAAAATAAGTACCCAAAGTTTAGGAGGAGTTTCGATTAGAAAAGCCTTGGTGGTAACCCAATTTGTGATTACCCAAATCTTGGTTATTGGAACAATTGTGGTGAGTTCTCAGATGAATTATTTCATCAAATCAGAAATGGGATTTAAACACGATGCTATCCTTCAAATGCCTGTTCCTCAGCAAGATGCGGTTAAATTACAGACTTTCAAAACACAAGTCAAGAGCATTCCATCCATTGAAAAAGTATCATATATATGGACACCACCGATGTCGCAAAGTCATAATACAACCGACGTAAAATATGACACTCGTCAAGAAAAAGAAAAATTCAGTTTAAACACAAAATTTGTGGATGAAGATTACTTAAATCTCTACGGGATTAAATTGTTGGCAGGACGAAATATTGCTAAGATAGATACCATGCGAGAGGCATTGGTCAATGAAGAACTGGTGAAACGTTTGGGTGAAAAATCTAATGATAAAGTCTTGAATAAAATCATAGAATTTAATGGTAAAAAAATAACAATCGTAGGCGTTGTACAGGATTATCACGTAATGACTTTACACGAAAAAATTCCTCCTTTGGCTATCACTTCCTCAACTGGAATGTATCGAACCATTGCCGTGAAAATGAACATGGCGGATGCTCAGAATACCATCAAAAAGTTGGATAAAATTTGGAGTGCCACCTTTCCAGATTTTGTGTTTGAATACGAATTTTATGACGAAGCCATTGGCAAAATGTACATCATGGAAACGGCAATGTTGGGTTTAATTCAAGCCTTTGCTTTGATAGCTATTTTGATTGGATGCCTTGGGTTATATGGTTTAGTGAGCTTCATGGTAGCACAAAAAACTAAAGAAATTGGCGTAAGAAAAGTACTTGGGGCTTCGGTAAGGCAGATTTTATGGTTATTTGGCAAAGAATTTTCTTTCTTAATCTTAATCGCTTTCATCATTGCTGCCCCTGCCGCATGGTGGGTTTTGAATGGCTGGTTACAAGATTTTGAATACAGAATCAGTATCGGCGTGGGTGTATTTGCGGTAGCCATTTTTATTACAGGAATGATTGCAGTAATAACGGTAGGTTGGCAATCTTCGAGGGCGGCATTGGCAAATCCTGTGAAGTCGTTAAGAACAGAATAATCAACGGTACATGGTTAAAGGTAAACGGATTTATATTTCCAACTATCGTTCACCATTTACCATTGCATTTAAACAATAAAAAAATGCTACAAAATTACCTAAAAATCGCCCTCCGAAACCTGCTCAGAAACAAGGTTTATTCGTTCATAAACATCCTCGGACTTGCCATTGGTGTGAGTGCCTGTTTGGTGATATTTCTCTTGGTGAGTTTTGAGTTGAGTTTTGAAAACTTCCAGCCCGACCGTGAACGGATTTATCGAATCGTTTCTGGTTTTAAAAATGCCGATGGCAGTGCAAATGTAGATGGCGGTTTATCGGCTCCCATGCCAGCGGTAATTCATCAAGAACTTACGGGAATAGAAAATCTTTCTGCTTGCCATATTTGGTATCCAAGAACATCCGTGCCAAATGACAAAAACGAAGTTCAAAACAGCCCTAAAACATGGAAAAATGACAATAATGAAGTACTGATTTGTGAGCCTCAATATTTTCAAATTTTTCGTTACGAATGGTTGCAAGGAAATCCTAAAAACACCTTAAATTCACCAAATGAAGTGGTTTTGACCCGTGGGAAAGCGGAGAAATATTTCGGAAAAATTCCCTTAGAACAAATCATAGGTAAGCAATTATACTACAATGATTCGCTGGTGGCTACTGTTACAGGTATCGTGAAAGAATTGCCTAAAAACACGGATTTTAAATTTGAAGATTTTATTTCTTTTAAAAGTATTGAACCCAAAAACTGGCGCAAAGAATTTCAATTGGACGAATGGACAAACACCAATTCATCATCCATAGCATTTATCAAACTCTCGGAAAAGTCGTCGGTGAGCGCCACAAATGCACAATTAAAAGGATTTCTAAAAAAATACCTCGACGCAAAAGACCAATGGAATGTTGGGCGTACACTCACATTACAGCCCTTATCGGATATGCACTACAATCCCGAAATTGGGGATAATTTTTCTCGTCAAGTGCATTTGCCTACGCTCTATGCACTCATCGGAATTGCCCTATTTTTATTGTTGATCGCCGCCATCAATTTTATCAATTTAGCCACTGCTCAATCTATCAATCGAGTGAAAGAAATTGGGGTTCGCAAAGTATTGGGAAGTAGCCGAAAAAGCCTCATTTTACAATTTATGTGTGAGACATTTGTGCTAACTTCGGTAGCCGTTTTTGCTTCCGTTTTATTCATTGAGCCAATCCTCTGGACCTTCAAAGATTTTGTACCTAAAGAATTGACTTTCAATTTTTTAGATTATAAAATTATCATTTTCTTAATCACAATTACCTTCGTTACAAGCCTCCTTTCTGGGCTTTACCCCGCTTGGATTATTTCTGCTTACACACCCGTAGCCTCGCTAAAAAACCAAGTTTCAAATGGTCAAAGTCGCACAGCATTTTTGCGTAAAGCCCTGATTACTTTTCAGTTTACTGCCTCGCAAGTCTTTATTTTGGGTACCATAATCGTAGCAACTCAAACCCATTTTATGGTCAATAAAGATTTGGGATTTAAGCGAGATGCCATCGTTCATTTTTATACCGATTGGCACGATACGACCAGTGACAAAAAGAAGGTTTTACTTAATAAATTAAGCCAATTACCTGACATTGAAATAGTTAGCCTCGGAGATGTTCCCGCAAAAAATGGTTTTTCCATGAATCGAGTAACGTATTTTGATGGAAAGAAAGAAATAAAATTAGATGTAAATAGAAGGTCGGTAGATGAAAATTACGTTCCGATGTTTGGGCTAAAAATCTTGGCGGGAAGGAATATTACCAACAGCGATTCTGCCAAAGAATTTGTAATTAATGAAACCTACGCCAAACTATTAGGCTTCAAAAAACCCGAACAAGCTTTAGGTAAAATGTTGATTTATTCAGGCGGAAAAGGCGATATAAACCTACCAATTGTGGGTGTAGTGGCTGATTTTCACTTACAACCTTTGCATAAAGCCATCAAACCATTGTATTTATTGTCCGAGAATAAATACGAAACCAGCATCAACGTAAAAATTCGGAGCAAGGATAAATCGGCCGCTGACTTTAAAGGTATTTTAGTCAAAATAGAAAAAGTATTCAAGGAAGTTTATCCCGAAGGACAATCATTTGAACCGACTTTTTTTGATGAAACGGTTGCCAAATTCTACGATGCTGAAAAACATTTTGCCCAAATATTAAACACCGCCACGGGCATTGCCATTTTAATTTCCTGCATGGGATTATTCGGTTTAGTGTCCTTCACGACGCAACAACGCACCAAAGAAATCGGTATTCGTAAAGTGTTGGGTGCCACGGTAACGCAAATCGTACAATTGCTTTCAAAAGATTTTCTACGGTTGGTTGTTCTCGGAATTGCCATTGCTTCACCCATCGCCTATTGGGCTATGACTAAATGGCTACAAAACTTTGCCTATAAAGTTGACATTTCGTGGTGGATTTTTGCTTTGGCGGGCATCATGGCGATTGTAATTACTTTACTGACAGTCAGTTATCAATCTATCAAAGCAGCCATGGCAAATCCTGTGAAGAGTTTACGAACGGAGTAAATTAGTAGCGAAAATTATTTCAAAACCGCACAAAAAGTGTTCATTTTCGGACACCTTTATTTTTTAATTATTTATAAGTAACTGAAAATTAAATACTTGAAACTTTGGCATAGCTTATGAATTATATATTTTAAAATACGATTGACAAGCTTCACAAAATAACTCAATTTTGCCATGATACGTAATTATTTAAAAATCGCACTCAGGAATCTTACTCGAAACAAGGTTTACGGCTTTGTGAACATTGCTGGTTTAGCCATGGGAATCACCGCATTTTTGCTCATTCTCGAATACGTTAGTTTAGAGAAAAGTGTCAATCAATTTCATCGCAATTTGCCCAATATGTACCGAATGCTTTGCCAAAATGCGCAAGGTGAAAGTTGGCCACAAGTAGAACCTGGCTGGGCAAGCAGAGCCAAAGAACGTTTTCCCGAAGTAAAAGATTTTTGCCGTTTTGAAGATGGCATTGCGCAAGGCGTAGTGATGAATGAAGCTAAAAATATCACTTTCAGAGAACAAAAAATTGGGTATGCCGAAGGTAATTTCTTTCAATTTTTCAGTTTTCCGCTTCAAAAAGGTTCACCCACTTCTTTTAATCGACCCGACGTAGTTTTCATTTCGGAGGCTTCCAATAAAAAATATTTTAATGGTGAATATTCCGTCGGTAAAACCCTAACGCTCAACAATCAATTTGGAAAACATATTTATACGATTGAAGGAATTTATACCAATATGGGTGAAGAATCCGACATTCAAATGGATATGGTTTTCTCGCTCGAAACGCTAAAAAATCCCGCAAATCTGAATGATAACGGTTGGGCCAATCTTGACAATATTGATTCTCAGTACATCAATATGTTTTTTTTGTTGAATGAGGAAACTGATTATCAGTCATTTGAAAAGAAAATGACCAATATGCGCCGTGAATTAGAGCAAGAAAAAGATGCAACTATTTTCCGTATTCAACCTGTTTCTGAAGTTCATTTAGCCTCTTCATTTTCGGATAAACTTAACCATACTGGTAACATAAAATACGTATATATGCTCATGGGAATTGCTTTTTTGATTTTGTTAATTGCGTGGTTCAACTATATCAATCTCAGCACCGCTAATGCGATGAAACGTGCCAATGAAGTAGGCGTGAGAAAAGTAGTTGGAGCGAGTAGGTGCAATCTTATTGGGCAGTTTTTAGGAGAATCGGTCTTGGTGAATGTGTTGGCATTTGCGTTGTCATTCTTCCTGATTACTTTATTGCAACCTTTATTTAATCAAATCATTGGCAAAGAACTTTCACTGATGATTCTTGGCAATTCTTCCGTTTGGATATATGGCATTGGCTTATTGATTTTTGGATCTTTGGCTTCGGGTGCTTATACCGCTTATGTGCTGTCCAATTTCAAGCCCATCGAAACACTCAAAGGAAAAATTGTTAATACCACAAAAGGTGTTCTATTACGCAAATCTCTGGTCGTTTCTCAATTTAGTATTTCCATTGCGCTAATACTATTCACCATTCTGATTTACAGACAGTTACAGTTTATGCAAAAGCAAAATTTGGGCATGAATATCAACCAATTATTGGTCATTCAAGGCCCACAAATTGGGAAAGACAGCACCTATAAAACTCGTAGAAATGCGTTTATAAATGCCGTAGTTCAACAAAGTTTTGTGAAAGATTATTGCATTTCTGGCAGCGTACCGAGTCGTTATTACAATTTTGCTACGGAAGGATTTACCTCTCCTAAATCAAAAGCGGGCGATGAAAACAAAGCCTATTCAATTGTTATAATGGGCGACCGCTACTTAAAAACCTACGATATAAAACTGAAAGCGGGTAGAAATTTCACCCCCGCCGAATGTGAAGTAGAATGGAACAAAAATAGTAAAATTTTACTCAACGAAAGAGCCATCAAATCATTGGGATTTACCTCCGCAGCCGAGGCCGTGAATGCCAAAATAAAGTGGGACGAACGCTATTTAGAAGTAATCGGGGTTGTGAAAGATTATAACCACCAAAGTCTTCAAACGGCGGTTGCCCCCATCATTTTCTATCCTCAAAATAATAGTGCTTATTTTTCAGTCCGTTTGATGGGCGATAAAATGCAAGAAAAAGTAGCTTCATTGGAAAAACTATACAAAACCTATTTTTCGGGTAATCCTTTTGAATACTTTTTTGCGGATGACAACTACAACAAACAGTATATCAGCGAACAACAATACGCTTCTTTATTCACTACGGCTTCGATTTGGGCAATTTTCATTGCTTGTTTAGGGCTTTTTGGTTTGGCAACTTTCACGGTAGAATCACGGACAAAAGAGATTGGCATTCGCAAAGTTTTAGGAGCGAGTGTGGGAAATATTACGGCATTATTATCAAAAGATTTCTTAAAATTAGTGTTTATTTCGGTGGTCATTGCCAGTCCAATCGCTGGTTATTTTATGAATATTTGGTTACAAGATTTTGCGTATAGAGTGGATATTTCTTGGTGGATTTTTGCGGTGGCGGGAATTATGGCCATTCTAATTGCCTTATTAACCGTTGGTTATCAATCCATCAAAGCAGCGTTGGCTAATCCTGTGAAAAGTTTACGTACGGAGTAATATTGAGGAGAAAGGGGAAAAATAAAGGAGAAATGACTGAAAGGTTAAAATAATTTCTTTAATCTTTCAGCCTATAGTATTTAAGAAAACACATCATTTACTGACAATTCAATCCCTGTTATTTTATCAATTAACGTCATGTCTTCAGTAAAAACTTGGCGTTGAGTTGGCGAAGAATAAACTACGATTACCTTAAAAATGGGTAATACAATCCAGCAAGATTTAACACCTGCGGCAAAGTAGCGTTTAGCTTTTTCAACTAGTTCATTTTCACGTTGGGTCGGAGAAAGTATTTCAATGGTAGTTAGAGGCATTTCTTTCATACCGATAACATCTTCTGAAAAATCAATTTCAGACTTAGGATAAATACAAATATCAGGAACAGAATCTGGCTTTTCGGGCATGATTATATCTAATTCTGAAAACAGATTATATGCATTCAAATAACGATATCCTATAATCATGGATAATTTTGATTGTATAAATCCGTGGTTTCTGCTTGGCATAGGTTTATTCCTTTCAATTTCGTATTGAGAAAGTGCTTCGGGTGGCGTTCCACTATCAATTACCTTTTCGACTAATAATTCCATAATCGTGTTTGTTTTTTTCAAATATACAAAAAAACTAAAATCATGTTACAAAATTTTCTAAAAATAGCCCTACGGAATCTCTTTCACAACAAAGTGTTTTCCTTTATCAATATTTCAGGCCTCAGCATTGGGTTGGCGTGTTGTATGTTGATTGTGCTTTATACCAAAGATGAGGTCAGTTACGACCGTTTTCATAAAAATGTGGAAAATATTTACCGCATCACTTCTACCGAAACTTCGCCGGAAGGAAAAGTGAATAAATTCGGAATTACGGGCATGGTTCCTGGGCCAACTTTTGCCAGACAAATTCCTGAAATTGATAAGTTTGTGCGCTTACAAGGCGAACGATTTAATATTAAAAAAGGAACCGATATACTCGCCCAAGAAGCCACAAAAGTGGATAGTTCTTTCTTCTCGGTTTTCACGTTTAATTTTGTGGAAGGTTCTCCCAAAACGGCTTTAAAAGACCCGCAATCCATCGTGATTACGGAGGAAGTTGCCGAGAAATATTTTGGCAAAAAATCAGCGCTCGGAAAAACTTTGTCCATTGATTATGAGGATGGTTTTCAGGAATTTACTATTTCGGGAGTCATTAAAAAATCACCCCAAAATTCTTCGATAAAAGTGGAACTACTTTTCCCTTTTCACCGAGATAAAAACCCTGACAATCAATGGATTAATTTCTATCTGAATACTTTTGTAACCTTAAAACCTTTTGCCAATCCCAAAGCGGTGGAAGCAAAATTTGCTCGTATTTACACCATTGATGCCAAAGAACAAATCGCAGAAGCCAAGAAAAGTTGGAATTATACCAGTAAAATTCAGTACGGCTTACAACCCATGTTGTCCATGCACCTTTCCACGGATTTTAAAGCTCAAAATGGACTTCACGATGACAGTAATCCCATGTATTCCTACGTGCTGACGGGGCTTGCTGCATTTTTATTGTTGATTGCTTGCATCAATTTTATCAATTTAACCGTGGCTCGTTCTGTAAAAAGAAGCAAAGAAATTGGTATCAGAAAAGTAATTGGTGGGGATAGAAAACAGTTGATTTATCAGTTTATGGGCGAATCTTTTGTATTAAGTTTAATCGCCTTTTTGTTCGCTTTTGTATTGGTTGAACTTACCTTACCCTTCTTTAATTCTTTAGCCAACAAAGCCCTTTCTTTATCTTATCTCTTTGATTATAAACTAATTATAGCTTATTTTCTCTTATTTATTTTAACAGAATTTTTAGCAGGATTTTATCCCGCCTTAGTACTGTCAGACTTGCGACCGGTGGATACACTTTATGGTCGTTTTAAATTTGCGAGTAAAAATTATTTGCAAAAAAGTTTGGTCGTTTTTCAGTTTTCTTTGGCGGCTTTTATGATGATGGCAACGTTGATTCTGTATTATCAATTTGATTTTCTGACGCACCAAAATTTGGGATACGATGATAAAAATATCGTAATGATTGAAACGGGCAGAATGACTCGCACAGAAACCGATGTTTTTAGAAATGAATTATTGAAAAATCTTGATGTTCAACAAGTTGCCCCTAAAAGTGCTGGTTTTTGGTTTACCTTAACAAAAGTGAATATCAAACAAGAAATAAATTTTGCGATGGATATTGTTGACCACGATTATTTGCCCACTTTCAAAATTCCAATCACCCAAGGGCGTAATTTCTCAAAGGATTTTCCTTCCGATTCTTCACAATCAGTGATGGTCAATGAAGCATTTGCAAAAGAAGCGGGCTGGAAAAATCCGATTGGACAAACCGTTGATTTCTTTTTTAACAAACGTAAATATCAAGTGGTAGGTGTCGTGAAAGATTATCATTTTTCTTCACTTTACGAAAAAATAAAACCTCAAATGTTTTCTACCGACCCCCAAAGAAGTGATTTTGGCATGTTGAACATCAAAATAAAGCCAACGAACACCCCAGCAACGCTTAAGTATATCGAGAAAATATTCAAGCAATTACGTCCAACTCGACCGTATTCCTACGAATTTAAGGATGATTCGAACTTGAAACAGTATGAAAAAGAAGCCAAATGGAAGCAGATAATTACCTTTTCAGCTGGCTTGATTATGTTTATTTCTTGCATTGGATTATTTGGTTTAGCGACGCTTTCAGCCGAAAAACGCACGAAAGAAATCGGAATTCGGAAGGTTTTGGGCGCAAGTGCTACGGTAATTGTAACGATGCTGACGAAGGATTTCCTAAGATTAGTGTTGATTTCGGTGATAATTTCCTTTCCTATCGCCTGGTTTTTAGCCAATAAATTCTTGGAAGATTATCCCTACCGAATACAATTAAATGTTTGGATGTTTGGCATGGTGGCTTTGTTGTTGGTTTTCATCACCATTCTCACGATTAGCTATCAAGCCTTAAAATCCGCTTTAGCAAATCCTGTGAAGAGTTTGCGGACGGAGTGATATAACCAATTGATTTTCAGAATTATAGATTCAATAAATATTCCTTAAAAACAAAATAATATACTCAAATAATTGTTATATTTGATGAATTAATATAATTTTTTTAATTTATCTTAAACAAATATATCAATGAAAAAGAATGTTTTTATGTTCGGAGCTATTTTGATATTTCTGATAGCTTACAGCAATGTAGGAAGAAATACTTCTGCATTGGGTCTTGATGAAGAGAAAGAAAAAAAGGCAATTTTTCAGGTTATTGAAAATGAAACAAGTTGTTTTTTCAAAAGAGATTATGAAGGATGGAAAAAGAATTATGTGCAGACAAATTACGCTTTTCAGGCTTGGAATGAAGAAAGCGGCACTTTTGACGCAAAAGTAGGTTGGAATGAAGTAGATGATAAAATCGGAAAATATATTAAAGCGAATCCATTAAATAGCAAATACAAAAGTGAACATCCAAGAATAGAAAGGAAAAATATTATAACTAAATTTTTTGGCGATGACGTAGCTTATTTAATTTGGGATCAATACAATAGCGACAAGCAAATATTGAATTACAGACACAGCAAAGAAACCAGAATTATGCAAAAAATGAACGGTGAGTGGAAAATTGTCAATATTTCAGCCTTCTGGGATTATAAAAACGTAATTCCTGCTGATAGTTTGAACTGAGGGAAATTGTAAAAAACAACGTACCTTGTTTAACTTGGATTAACTTCCCGAAAGTTTTACACTTTCGGGAAGTTCAACGGCAAAAATCAAAAATCGTACATCAAAAATTGAACTACGCCAATTTCCCTCTCAAAACACACTCATCACGGTCTGGACCAGTTGAGATAAAGTTGATAGGTAACTCTAATTTCTCTTCTAAGAATGCAATATATGCCGATAATTCAGTTGGTAATTCCTCAAACTTTCTGAATCCTTTCAACGAACAATTCCATCCTTTTAAAGTCTCATACACGGGCGTTACGATTGTATCCGTCATGTCATAAGGCAATTGTTCGGTGATTGTTCCGTCGGGTAATTGATAGGCAGTACAAACGTCAATATCTTCAAAAATATTCAAAACATCCGCCTTCATCATAATTAACTGCGTTACGCCGTTAATCATCATTGCATATTTCAAAGCAGGTAAATCTATCCAACCACAACGTCTCGGACGACCCGTCGTCGAGCCAAATTCTCTTCCTTCCTGACGCATTCTTTCGCCCACTTCATCCATCAATTCAGTTGGGAAAGGTCCCGAACCCACACGAGTCGCATAAGCCTTGAAAATTCCGTAAACTTCACCGATATTTTTTGGCGCAACACCCAAACCCGTACAAGCACCCGCCGTAACCGTATTTGAAGAAGTCACGAATGGATAAGAACCAAAATCAACATCTAACAAGGATCCTTGAGCGCCTTCGGCTAAAATAGTTTTATTGTCAGTAAGTGCCTGGTTTACAACGTACTCAGAATCAACCAATTGAAACGTTTTCATAAATTCAATGGCATCAAAGAATTCTTTTTCTGAGGCTTCAAGGTCATATTCAAATTTATAAACATCCAAAATTCCTTTGTGAATACTTACTAATTTGTCATATTTTGCCTTGAAATTCGGAGAAATCATATCACCTACCCGCAAACCTTGACGAGAGATTTTATCCGTATAAGTTGGTCCAATTCCTTTCAAAGTCGAACCAATTTTGGCATCACCTTTGGCTTTTTCGTAGCACGCATCCAACAAACGGTGCGTTGGCAAAATGATGGAAGCCTTTTTTGAAATCTCTAAATTTTCGAGAATATTGAGGTTGTATTTTGCCAAACCATCAATTTCTTTTTTGAAAATGATAGGGTCAAGTACCACGCCATTACCAATAATATTCTGCACTTCCGAACGGAAAATTCCCGAGGGTATTTGGTGCAAAACGTGCTTAAAACCGTCAAATTCAAGCGTATGTCCCGCATTTGGGCCACCTTGAAAACGGGCTACTACTTGATACTTTGGGGCCAAGACATCAACAATTTTACCTTTACCTTCGTCTCCCCACTGCAAACCTAACAATACATCTACTGCCATTTTATTATTTAGAATTCCCCTATTGGGGGTTATGAAATTTCAAAGTTGCAAAGATAAACAATCTGGAAAGAAAATATTTACTTTATCATGCCGTACATTGATAAATCTAATCCAAACTTAAAATTATCCATTATAGAAAAGATGTTTATTCAACCAAAAACCCTCCCAATCGACCCATTTTTCGTTGGAATTAATTCAAAAATCTTTTTCGGAAAAAGCCCTTCTTCGTCTTGGTGAGAAACGTACAAAATGGCCGTATTACTTTCATCCGCAATTTTATTAATCAACGAAACCACCAACAAACTATGGTAATCGTCGAGCCCAGCGATAGGTTCATCCAAAATCAGTAAAGGTGGGTGCTTTATCATGGCACGAACGACCAAAGCCATCCGTTGTTGTCCTGCCGAAAGCATAGAAAATAGCTTATCGGTGTGATTTTCCATGTCGATTAGTTTCAACCAAGATTTTGCCGTCCGTACTTCCGAATCAGATGGGTAAACGTATAATCCAATCGAATCATGAAATCCAGAAATCAACATTTGTTCCAAGGTATGTGTTGTACTGAACAAATCTGTCATACTGGGTGTAACGTAGCCAATATTCTCTTTAATCGTCCAAACGCTTTCGCCACTGCCTTTTTTTATACCAAAAAGGGTCAAGTTTTGTCCGTAACCTTTGGGATTATCACCCGTAATCATGGATAAAATCGTTGTTTTACCCGAACCATTTGGCCCTCTTAAATGCCAAAATTCCCCCTTCCGAATTGTCCAAGTGATATCTTGCAAAATTGGCTTTTCATGATAACTAACCCTAACATTTTGGAATTTTATCAAATCTTCTGGCACATTCTCATACACCCGCAAAGGCGCAGGAATTTCGCTGGAAAAATGATTCTCTTGTGTGGCGTGATATTGTTGAAGAAAGGCTTGTTTATCAGGTTGGAGTACGAAATTATTATTATTTTCAATCGTAATAATTTCGTCAATAAAAGGCAAAAAATCACGTTCACGATGCACCAATTGAATAAAAATAGTCTTTTTAGAGGCTTCGTAAAGCATGGTTTTCAAACTTTCACGAGTGGCAATGTCAAGGTTATCAAAAGGATTATCCAAAATCATAAAATCGAAATTTTGAGCGAGCAAATAATGCAGAAACACCCTTTTTTGCTCGCCACTCGACATAGATTTTAGACTTCTATGCAACGATTTTGTCACCTCCGTAAATCCATGACGGTCTTCTTCTTTCAAAATTTCGGTGATACTGATTTTAGAAAAAAGTACGCCTTCAATTTCGTTAAAATTGGCTAATACGCCCGTTAATTTTTTGGATAAGAGTTGTTCAGCTATTGAGGTTTTATCGCTTCCATTCGAAAGGAAAATGGCATAGTGGTTCAATGAATTCATATTTACTTCTTCTGTTTATACCCTACAAAATTAGACCACGGATTGTAGCGATTTAGCGGATTTCCACAGATTTTTTTATTTTATCGGTGTAAATCTGTTCAATCAGTACAATCCGTGGTCTAAATCATTTGTCGTAAGACAACTACGCCATTTCACGTTTTTCTACCACCATTGCCTTTTTAAATTCACAGTCTGTTTTGGTACAAGAACCATAAAAAATCAAGGAATGGTGCATGACATTAAACTGCAACATCTCACCAACCATGTTTTGAATCCCTTGTACTCTTGGGTCGCAAAATTCCGTAACGTGGTGACAGTCAGTGCATATTAAGTGATCGTGTTGTTTACGTCCATACGATTTTTCGTACTGTGCCTGATTTCCTCCGAACTGGTGTTTTACCACTAAGTCACACTCTACCAATACATCAAGCGTGTTATAAACCGTTGCCCGTGAGACTTGATATTTTTTGTTTTTCATGGAAATATACAATTCTTCGACATCAAAATGATCGTCACGAGAATAGATTTCTTCCAAAATCGCAAAGCGTTCGGGAGTTTTGCGAAGTCCCTTGTTTTCAAGGTACGCCGTGAATATTTTCTTGACTGAATCTATGTTGGAGTTAGACTGCATATTTTGAATTGGACTGCTTATTTATCTATTTAATTAGTTGTGGCTTCAATTAATTTGGACTAATTCTACATTATAACACAAAATAAATCAATTTTATTCAAATTATCAGATGGAATGTTGATTTAAAGGGGTATAGATGGATAAATTAAATTTTTTATGATTATTAAATTGCTCACGAATTCATTCTACTGTTCTCATGAATAGTGTTCTCATCAGACTAAAATCCGAGCGGTCCGCCGCTGCGATCCAATCCATTAAATCAGTGTGCCATCATACATCAATCATCACTCCCCACGCTCCACTTCAATCACCCCCTCCACTTGCTCCAAAGAATCCACTAATTTTTCCAAGTGAATCGTATCACTCACCATCAAGGCAATTTTTCCTTCAAAAATTCCTTCTTTCACACCGATAGAAAGGCTCTGAATATTTACTTTTAATTCCTGAGAAATCACCCTTGTTACGTCATTCATCAAGCTCATTCGATCCATGCCTCTGATCACTAAATGAGCCAAAAACGACATGGATATTTGACTCGTCCAAAAGGCTTTAATTACTCGGTCGCCGTGTCTCGAAAGCAATTCCGTCGAATTCGGGCAGGATGTCCGATGAATTTTGATGCCTTCGTTGATGGTTACAAACCCAAAAACATCATCGCCCGCAATGGGGTTACAACATTTTGCCAGCGTGTAATCTATCTTATCCATATCTTCCCCAATCAAAATTCCATCGGCATTTTTCTTATCACCGTGCAGTTTTTTCAACTCCTTGGTGATTGATTTCAAATCCGTTAAAGGCTCTTTGATTGACTTAGCTTCTTGCTTGCGTTCGTGAGCTTCACGGTCTGATTTCCAGCGCTTTAACTCATCTAACTGCACAAAACCTTTCCCAAAACGATAGAATAAATCGTTGGAATCTTTAGCGTTGAAATAGGCTCGCAACTGGTTGGTCACTTCCAAAGTCAAGGGCGAAATACCTAACACTTTCAAGCGATGTTCAATCATATCACGCCCCATCACCACGTGCGATTTATTGGCTTCTTTGATATAATCCTTAATGCGAGATTTTGCCTTGGTCGTCACCACAAACTTCAACCAATCTTCCGAGGGTTTTTGCTTCGGCGAGGTCATACATTCAATAATATCCCCCGTTTTGATTTTGTGACTCAATGGCACCAAACGATTGTTTACCTTCGCTCCAATACATTTCGCCCCAACTTCCGTATGAATTTCAAAGGCAAAATCCAAAGCCGTAGCTCCTTCTTTCAAGACCACCAATTTGCCTTTGGGTGTATAAACAAAAACCTCCTCATTGTACAAACTACTGCGAATATCATCCACCAAATCAACGGCTGACTGGGTTTTATCGTTAGAATCCAAAGCCTCTCTAATTTGGCTTAACCACGATTCAAAGGCAGTATTGGTACGGGTATCATTGCCTTTATATTTCCAGTGAGCGGCAAAACCTTTCTCGGCAATTTCATCCATTCGTACCGTTCTGATTTGCACTTCCACCCAACGTCCACGTTTGCCTCCGCCCATGACGGTTGTGTGCAAAGACTCATAACCGTTTGATTTTGGCGTAGAAATCCAGTCTTTCAAACGGTCGGGGTTGGGTTTATAATGGTCGGTTACCATCGAATAAACCGCCCAACAAGCCGCTTTTTCTTGCTCAGTTGGCACGTCCAAAATTACCCGAACGGCAAAAAGGTCATAAATTTCCTCGAAGGGCGTATTGTTCTTTTTGAGTTTATTATAAATCGAATAAATGGATTTTGGACGACCTTTTACCACGTGTTTGAAACCCATTTCCGTCAAATCTTTTTCGATGGGACGAATGAAATTCTGAATAAAATTCTCTCTGGAACTTTTGGTTTCTTTTAGTCTGCGGGCAACATCTTTGTAGGCTTCGGGCTCGGTATATTTCAAACACAAATCTTCTAATTCTGACTTGATAGCGTGCAAACCCAATCTGTGGGCGAGGGGAGCGTACAAATAAAACGTTTCAGAAGCGATTTTGAGTTGCTTGTCTCGTGCCATGCTTCCCAAAGTCCGCATATTATGAAGACGGTCGGCGAGCTTGATTAAGATTACCCGAATATCATCCGAAAGTGTCAATAACATTTTGCGAAAGTTCTCGGCTTGTTGCGAACTTCCGTGTTCAAAAACGCCCGTTATTTTGGTTAATCCGTCAATAATTTTGGCAACATTCTTACCAAAATCTACCTCAATCTCATCTAAACTAATTTCTGTGTCCTCTACTACATCATGCAATAAAGCGCACATAATAGAGGTTGGACCCAAGCCAATTTCTTCTACACAAATTTGGGCGACGGCAATTGGATGATAAATATAAGGTTCACCTGATTTCCGCCTCATGTCTTTGTGAGCTTCTGCCGACATCAAAAAGGCTTTTTTAATCAGTTTTGCATCATCATCTTGAAGGTATGGACGGGCGGTATGGAGTAATTTTCTGTACCGTTTGAGGATTTCCTTTCTTTCTTGTTCTAAATCAATTGCTGCGACTTCCACGGTTTAATATATTTGATTAGTGAATGGTTTTGTGGTATTGGTGATTATCTAAATTAATGTAATTGGAGGAGAATGGCAAACTTATGCGCATAAAAAAACTTCCCAAAAATGCTAAATCTTTCAGGAAGTTAATCAATTGAACTAAATAAAATCATCTAAAACTTTATCGAATCACAGGACATTTTATGCTTGGAGCAATATGATAAATAATTTTAAAGCTCGTCAGAATATACATATCATTCAGTTTTGATGAACTGTTTCTCGCACCCCCGCCCAATTCTGGAAAACTGCCAATGGGAAATAAATTGGGATCTGAAAAAGCAGGATCAACCCTTGTCGCATAATACGCTCTGGCAAAAGCCTCACGGTCACGCCCTGTCAAGGCCGCAATTTTCTCATTTTCACGGTGTCCCATGGCGGCTGATAAACTACTAATTCCCGTCAAATCTGCTTTATCAGCAAAATATCCGCCCACATCGTCCAGATAATCAGAGAAAGTATATCGAACGCCTACCTCAAATCCTAAATCCCAATTTTTATCTAATTTATATTTTACGCCAGCCCCAAACGGAATATTTACGTTCACCAAATTATAAGGTTGGTCGGGATAATTTGGCAACCCCTGCCCTTCAGTATTGAGTGGTTGCAAACTCACCCATTCGCCCGGAGAAGCCTCCGAACCTGTATAATCGGTCGGAACTTTTGCCATGGGGTTATGATGAAAAACGGCAATTCCTGCAAATAGATAGGGATTTAGTTGGGGCCGATTACGATAACTTCTGGTTTCGGGAATAAGATTATAAATTCCCGTGAATGCTAATTCTTGTACATCATTTCTAAAATGAGCATTCCGCATATACAATTGTTCTAAGCCCGCCACGCCTTCAAATTTATTATCATCCCCCGTAAGTCGCACCCATGTGAGGCTGGCACGACCACTAAAATGTGGCGTGAAATGTCGAGTAAAATCCACGCCAATATTCCAATTAATATTTTGTAAAGTTGATTGTATCGGACGATTATAAGGCGCTAAATCACCGTAATAATTGGATGTACCAATTCCGAAAGAAATATCAGAATGTTTTTCGTACATACTTTTTTGTCTGGAACCATCTGATTTAAATAAATTTGAGAAAAAAGACTGCGTATAGCAAGGAGTCGAGAAAACAATTAATGTGGTTAAGAAAACAGAGAAAAATAATATTCTCTGAAAACTAAACTCAATTATTTTTTCTTTTAAAAAGGCGCTCGTTTTCATTATAGTTTTATATGTTCGTTTCAATAACGATTAATGGTTAGGATTTATGCTATTTTAATGAGTTATCGGTTCAAATACCCATTCGTTTCCGAAGTTCGGTAATATGCGCCGTATGATGTTTACTATGCCAAGAATACATTCCCGTTACCGTTTTCAACATATTTAAATGCCTCGTTTCGGGGTGCATAAATTGCCGTGCGAACTGTTCCTCTGTCATTGATTTCAACAACATTACCCAACGTTTATGCATCACTTCCAACATCGTTAACGACCATTCGATAGGCGCATTTTTGCCATCTTCCAATTCCGCCCACAATTGCTCTTCGTAAGGTTTGATGGTTGGCACATCTTCCGTCAAAGCCAATTTAAAACGAATGAAAGCATTCGCATGAGAGTCCGCCACGTGATTTACCGTCTGCCTGATTGTCCATCCTCCTAAGCGATAAGGCAGTAATAACTGTTGCTCGTTCAATCCTTCTACCGATTTACGGAGTAATTCAGGAAGATTTTCAATGTCAGTAATCCAGCCCAAAAGCATTTCTTGAGAGATTTCGGTAGGTTTTTGAAAAGTGCCAATGGGATAGCGAAGTTGTTGTAAAGCAGGGTCTTGCATGAATATAAGCGTTATTGTTTCTTGATTTAATACAAATTAATAAATATGTTTTTCTAACTAAAAATTAAGTACATATACTCACAACTCTTTGATTTGACAGTTCTTGCCTCAATTATCATTTTTAATAAACCAATACCTACAAATAATTTCGTCTTTAATTATTTATACTTTATTAAATATTAAATTGAATGATTTTAAGAAAATATTATTTCGTCAAAAAGTTTTTTTAATTATTATTTGCACTTATAATTTTATGTAGTAACATCGAATAATCATTTCAGTAAAAATATCACTCGACACAAAAATTAATCTTTTCTAAATAAGGTAAACTAATTTTCTAAGTATAATTACTTGTAATTTTAAAAATAAATTGTCAGACAAAGATTTTGAAGAAATGATTATTACTTCATCAACAAATTTATAACATTTAGCGATTAACGTGATGATACTTTCTAAGTATTTCACTTTTCAATAAAATCTTTAAAATTTAATATTGAGATTGTTTTTGGATATTTCCATAAATCCTTTCTTTTCTGAAGAAAGGATTTTTTTTGCGATAAAATTTAGTATCAACAATTTAAACGCAATTTTAAGATAAATACCAAAATCCCTATTATTAAGAGAAATTGACGATTTATCCATAAAGTGAAAAATATAATTGGGAAAGTTATATTTTATTTGTCGAAAAATTTTATCTTTGCAGTATATTTAAAATAATCTCAATAAAAAACATCATAATTATCAGTTTTTGTCCATTCGGACAAACTTTTTATTACGAATTAAACAATCTCCTCTTTCATAACTATTTAACAGTGAACTGTAAAGCCTCAAAGAAATTTGGGGCTTTTGTTTTTTATGATCCTCAATCTTTAAAAGGCATCATTTTTGTGGGTTTTTAATTCACTAAGTAAGGATTATTTAAAACCCATAAAATTATATGAAAGTCAAACTGCTAATTTGTTTGAGTGCTATCTTCTTGTGCTTTACAACTACTAAATCTCCTACATTTAAGCTAAAATCACCCTTTAGAAAGCTCATTATTGGCGCAAAAATTGTTGATTGTTCGGGCGAAGGCAAATCCAAATGTATGATAGCAAAGAACTCTCCTGAGAAAAATTGGGAGTATTTTTATGACCAAATTGAAGGATTTAAACACGAACAAGGATTTGAATATCAATTACTTATCGAAATTGTGGATGTTCCCGAAGGTTTAGCGGATGGCTCAATATTTAAATACGTTTTAAAACGAATAATTAGCAAAACCGCCATCGAATCCAACATAATTACGAG
>NZ_CBABQS010000030.1:0-49155 GCF_964672035.1 Arcicella sp. | reverse complement strand
GGTAATTTTTCTTTCAAACGATAGCCATTCAAACATTCCACCACAATGGCTGGGTCGTCTGAATTTAGGAGGGTATTGTACATCCCTGCCGCTTGTGTCATGTTGCGAGGTACACACAGATGTATGCCTCTGAGTCCTCCCAACAAGACTGCCATTGGAGAACCTGAATGCCACATTCCCTCCAAACGATGCCCACGAGTACGGATAATCAAAGGTGCTTTTTGGCCACCCACGGTGCGATAATATAAGCAAGCTAAATCGTCCGAAAGCGTTGCAAACGGATAAAGAATATAGTCTAAATATTGAATTTCGATGATAGGACGAAGCCCACGCATGGCCGCCCCGATTCCTTGTCCCACGATGGTCATTTCACGAATTCCTGTATCAGTAACTCGTAAAGCTCCGTGTTTTTCTTGCAGTCCTGCGAGGGTTTGGTTTACATCGCCAATTTTTCCAACATCTTCTCCCAAAATAAAAATTCTTGGGTCAGTCAAGAACAAATGGTTGAAGTTTTTATTCAAAATCTCTCGTCCGTCCACACTTGGCGAAGTGCCATCATATTGAGGAAGCACAACTGAAATTTTCAAGGGAGATTCATCCGAAATACTGTACTGATGAGAGTTAAAACGGTCAAGATTATTCTCGGCAGCTTTTGCCAACCATTCTTTTAAGCCCTGTTTTGTTGAGGTTTCTTCAAAACGTAATTTCCTTAAAACCTTACGAGCAGCCACTACATTTTCGTGGTGAATTGGATTGACTGCCTTGCGTAAACCTTCGGCAATGGCTTTAATTTCTACGCCACTTTTGCTTTCTGAAGCTGCCTGATACATCAACGAAAGTGCATCTTCACGCTCCGGTTTTATTGAATCCATGTAGGCGTTCCATGCTTCTTTTTGGGCAGCACGGCCAGCTTTAACACATTTATCATCAATGAGTTGTAATTCTTCTTCGGTAGCAAATTCTTCCGCAAGAATCCACTCACGGAATTTAGCATTACAATCAAAGTCGAGTTCAAATTGAAGTCTCTCGACAGATTTATAACGCTCATGCGAGCCTGATGCTGAGTGTCCTTGTTGTTGGGTAACTTCTTCTACGTGAACCAACGATGGAATATGAAAATCACGAGCCAAAGCAGCTGCTTTTTGGTAAGTTTCCATTAAACCAACATAATCCCACGCTTTAACCGTAAAAATTTCCAAACCTTCACCATCTTCATTGCGTTGAAATCCTGCCAAGGCCTTTGAAATAGAAGATTTTGTGGTCTGAAATTTGGAAGGAACAGAAATTCCATAACCATCATCCCAAACCGACATCACCAAAGGGATTTGCAAAACCCCTGCGGCATTCACACATTCCAAAAACATTCCTTCCGAAGTGGAGGCATCGCCAATCGTTGAGAAACAAACTTCATTGCCACCACGGGTGAATTTTTCTGAAATTTCCTGTAAATCAGAGAGTTGTCTGTATAATTTTGAAGCATAAGCCGCCCCAATCGCCCGAGGCATTTGCCCAGCCGTTGAAGAAACTCCTCCGATGGAGTTATATAATTTTGTTTGGTCAAGCCATTTTCCTTCCGAATCCAACCAACGAGTTGCATGGTGATTATTCATGGTTCGTCCGCCCGTGTGTGGGTCGAATTCAATATCTGGGTGTCCGTATAATTGGGAGAAATACTGGGTCCAAGTCATATCGCCAACCGCTGCTACGATGGTTTGATCACGGTAATAGCCCGAAACAAAATCACCCGCTTGCATGGCACGAGCGAGAGCAATTTGGCACATTTCCTTGCCATCTCCATAAATTCCAAACTTGGCTCTTCCTGCAAAAACCTCTTTCCTGACCAATAGACTACATTCTCGGCTCATACGAGCGAGTTGATAATCAACCAAGACAGATTCTTTGGTGAAGGTAACCGTTTCAGATAGTAATTCTTTTTCCAAGGCAGGGTTTTTTCGATGTTAGATATTAGGTTTTCGATGTTGGTTCGGGCGGAGTTCCGCTTTGCCGATGATGGATGTTCGTTTCTTGATGTTCGATTTGGAGCAAGTAGCATTCTTTGAAACCGAACATCGAAAACTGAACATCTAAATATTGAGTTATGCACATCGAAATTTCCTCCAAAAATACAAAAAAATACTTAGTACCACAAACAATGCAAATCGAACCAAGAGTTTATGCGCATTGTTAATGATTTGTTAAAGATTGGCAAAGATTTTGCAAACCTTTTCAAAGCATATACTTTTGTTTCGTGAAATTGAGAATAGCTTTGAGATATGGGTGTTGAGTAATGCGTTTACAGAATATTTTTTACGAAATATTTTAAATAACTTGCCAATAAATCTTTTCAAAATCAAACAATTCTAAGTCATTTTTAATTCAAAGTGCCTTTTGTTTGGGGAAGAATTAATAACTATTCATTCTTTTCTACTCATTTTTCACTGAAAAAGGTATCATAAACAATAAACAACAAATCAGAATTAGCCATGAAAAAATTATTTTTCTTATTCGCATTTTTGTTCGTAGCAACATTTGCAAACGCACAAGGAGTTATCAAATTCAAAACTGAATCCCATGATTTCGGTAAAGTAGAAGAAGGCGTTCAAGCTGCCTATACTTTTGAGTTTACAAACACCGGTACTGCACCCGTAGTAATCTCAAATGCACAAGCATCTTGTGGTTGTACTACGCCAGATTGGACAAAAGAGCCAGTTATGCCAGGTAAAACAGGGAAAGTTATGGCTTCTTTCAACTCACAAGGTCGTCCAGGTAATTTCTCTAAAACAGTAACCGTTATTAGTAATTCAGAAACACCACAAATTGTATTATCAATCAAAGGTGAAGTGAATCCAAAATCAGCGGCGGCAGAACCAGCAGCTGCTCCAGCAGTAGCACCAGCACCAGCACCAGCACCTGTAAAAGCAACAGTTAAGAAAAAATCAAGTAAATAAGCGAAAAGCTATTTCTTATCTTATATTTAGAAATTCCCACGAGTGTTTTTGACGCTTGTGGGAATTTTTGTTTTGTAGAGAATTTGAGTAAATTTATATCCATATGAAAACAATTTTTACTTTCATATCCAAACAACAAACTCATGAAAATTATACTCACTTTCGCTGTATTGATGATAAGCCTACAGATGGGTTTTTCTCAACAGAATATTCAAAAGAAAATCCAAACCCAATTAATCATGGCCGAGAATGGTTCAAGCGTTGATTTGGATGAAGGAACTTTTACTTTTTCAAGCAGTCTTTCGATGGAGGATAAGAAAAATGTTGTCATTAGCGGAAAAGGAATGGACAAGACAATTCTCAGTTTCAAAGGACAAACCGAAGGGGCAGAAGGTCTAAGAATTTCAAACGGAGAGAATATCACCATTGAAAATATGACGCTCCAAGATTCAAAGGGAGATTTAATAAAAACAATGAATGTGAAAGGCATTACTTTCAGAAATGTGAAAGTAGAATGGACGGGCACACCTTCGGAGAAAAATGGTGGTTATGGGTTGTATCCAGTGCAATGTCAGGAAGTTATGATTGATAATTGTATTGCCATCGGTGCATCTGATGCGGGAATTTACGTAGGACAATCCAAAAATATTGAAGTAAAAAACTCAAAAGCTTATCACAATGTGGCGGGTATTGAAATAGAGAATTCCTTGTATGCGAGTGTACATGATTGTGAGGCTTACGAAAATACGGGTGGCATTTTGGTTTTTGATTTACCCGATTTAGTCCAGAAAAAAGGCGGGTTTTGTAAGGTTTATAACAACTACATCCACGATAATAATTTCTTGAATTTTGCCCCAAAAGGAAATATTGTGGCGAGTGTATCTGACGGGACAGGCATTTTATTGTTGGCGGCCAGTAACGTTGAAATTTTCCAGAATAGAATTATCAATAATAAAACAATTGGCACAGGAATTATTAGTTATTATATGACCGAAAGACCCGTGACTGACGCAGCATACTACCCTTATCCAAGCGCCATCAGTATTCACGATAATGAGTATCAACGGCAACATATTCGCCCGACCAGTAAAGGAAGAATGGGCTTGATGTTTCGACTTAAATTGAAGTTTGGAAAAGACGTTCCGCATATTATCTACGATGGAATCATTGATCCACAAACGATTGATTCACAGGGGAATACATTTCCAGATAAGAAAATTTGTATCAAAAATAACAAAAATCAGACTTTTGTAAACATTGACGCTGAACATGGTTTTAAGGGTATGTCACGTGATATTTCAAACTATGATTGTACGCTTGAGCCGATTAAATTGGTTAGAAATGAAAAGTAAAACACAATATTTATATTTGAAGTGTAAGGAATGCTTCGCACAGAGCGAAGCATTCCTTAATCATCCCATTAAAGGTGTTATTTTAGTATTTATTCTGCTGGTATTTCTTTCCGTCAATTCTCTACATCTCTCTGAAAATCAAGCTACTGCTCCAAAAATGAATCTTTCGGAATACGGCTTTTTCAAGGGAAATATGGCAACACAAAAACCCGTGGATGGAATTGTTCCGTATTCCTTAAATACCCCTTTATTTTCTGATTATGCCGAGAAGTTGAGATTCGTAAAAATCCCAGCAGGAAAAACTGTTGCCTATAATCCCAAGGAAGTGTTAGATTTTCCAGTCGGAACAACCATCATCAAAACTTTTTATTATCCCAACGATTTTAGAGATGTTTCCAAAGGCAGACGATTGATGGAAACTCGTTTGTTGATTCATGAAGAAAGCGGCTGGAAAGCCTTGGAATACGTTTGGAATGATGAACAAACGGAAGCAGTTCTGGAGGTTGCGGGCGATACCAAAGAAGTCAGTTATGTATATTTAGACGGTAAAAAAAGAACACAACAGTATTCAATGCCAAATCTGAATCAGTGCAAAGGTTGTCATAATCGTTCGGAAGTAATGACTCCGATTGGTCCTTCGGCTAGGCAATTGAATGGCGATTTTGTTTATGAAGATAAAACTGAAAATCAATTAATTCACTTACAAAAAGCGGGTTTATTAAAAGATATGCCAGATTTGAAAGATTGTCCCAAATTGGCAGTTTGGAATAAACCCGAAACAGGAACCTTAGAAGAACGTTCGAGGGCTTGGTTAGATATTAATTGTGCGCACTGTCATAATCCAAAAGGGGCCGCCATGACTTCGGGCTTGAATTTGAGTATTCACGAAAATAATCTCACGGCTTTGGGATTCGATAAAACACCCGTGGCGGCGGGGCGTGGCTCAGGCAATCGTGATTATGACATCGTGCGAGGGAATCCCGATAAATCAATCCTCATCTACCGAATGGAATCCATCGATCCAGGAATCATGATGCCCGAAGTAGGGCGAAAAACGACGCATAAAGAGGGTGTGGCATTAGTGCGGGAATGGATTCGGTCTTTGAAGTGAGAATATTTTGTTCTGTAAAAGTTTCTATTTGAGTAATAGTAAAACTGGCATTTATGATGAAATTGGTTGAAATTAACCTTTCCTTACATATAGATATTAACGCTACATAAAAGTAAACTGAGAGATGCCTCCCTGAAAAACTCGTTACTTTGCTCTTTGTGGATACACCAGAATCTAAACCTTTTCTGATGATTAGAAATTTGCAAGCTCAGTTGTACAACAATACAGTTAAACTGCTATTACAATTTTAATTAAGTTAGTTATTGAAGTTGCGCATTCATTTATAAAATTTATTAGCCAATTTTAAAATTCAAAATAAAAGCAAATAACAACATTGCTTTTGAAAGGATTAAGATAAGATTATTATGAAAGAAATAGGACTATACGAGCAACTTATAAATAAATTGATTTCATCTAAGTTGAGTAACTTACAAAGAGATACTTTTTATATAAAAGAGACCGCAATTGATAAAAACGAAGCTGCAAGGATTTTTTCTCAGTATTTAAGCGAAAAAATTCGATTAGCTTTAAATCTACTTCCTGGTGATAATAGTATTGAAAAGCAAATAGAAGTATCCAACAAGATTATTTTTCTATTACGAGATGAGTTAAATGATGAAGAATTTGAGGATAATTTGATTGTTACAGAAGCAAAAATTCTTTCAGCAATTTTGTCAAAGCTTGATGCAAGGTTTTCAGATTTTGATAAATACTTAAAAGAAATTACTCCATATACTCGATTATCCCAAAGTGAATTATTCACTGGAAATAACGCTGGTATTTCACTTGAGAGCGAAATAAAAAAAGAAATTCTTTCATCTGATAGAATTTGCTTCTTGGTTTCATTCATTAAATGGACTGGAATTAGAATTTTTGAAAAAGAATTGGTTGAGTTTACTGAAAAAGGAGGGAAACTTGAAGTAATTACTACCTCCTATATGGGAGCAACAGATTTGAAAGCCGTACAATATCTTTCTTCGTTAAAGAATACTGTAATCAAAGTTTCCTATAATACAGATAATGAAAGGTTGCACGCAAAGGCATATTTGTTCATTAGAAATACAGGATTTCATACAGGTTACATTGGATCATCAAATATTTCCCGTTCAGCATTAACAAATGGGCTTGAATGGAACCTAAAAATCACTACTAAAGAAGTTGGCCATATCATTGATAAATTTCAAAAAACTTTTGATACTTATTGGCAAGATAAGGAGTTTGAATTATTTGATAATAACCATCATTCTGAAAAATTAAGAATAGCGCTTAAAAAAGAGAAGACAACAGAAAGGAATAGTTCTGCTGCATATTTTGATATAAAACCATTTCCATTTCAAGAAGAAATTTTAGAAAAGTTAGCGGTAGAAAGAATAGTTCATCATCGTTATAGAAATCTAATTGTTGCTGCAACTGGAACAGGAAAAACCGTTATCTCGGCATTTGATTTTAAAAACTTTGCAAAGCAAATATCAAATCCAAAGCTTTTATTTGTGGCTCATCGAAAGGAAATTCTTCAACAAGCCCAAGCAACTTTTCAAGGAATTCTGAAAAATAACAACTTTGGGGAATTGTGGGTCGATGGCATTGAACCTGAGAAATATGATTGTGTTTTCGCTTCTGTTCAAACGCTAAACAACAAAATTGATAATCTCAACCTTAGCGAAACATTCTATGATTTCATAATTGTAGATGAAGTTCATCATATTGCAGCTTCCAGTTATCGCCCAATATTGAATCGGTTTAAACCTAAAATTCTTTTAGGTTTAACAGCTACTCCAGAAAGAATGGATGGCGAAAATATTCTTAAAGATTTCTCAAATACAATAGCTGCTGAAATAAGATTGCCGGAAGCACTTAACCGAAAATTACTTTGTCCCTTTCAATATTTTGGAATTACCGACAGCATTGATTTATCAAATGTAGAATGGAAAAATGGAAGGTATTTGCCAAGTGAGTTAACTCGTATTTATACCCGAAATGATAGACGAGTAGGAGAAATAATTTCTAACTTGAATAAATACTTAAAAGATATTGACGAAGCAAGAGCTTTGTGTTTTTGTGTAACACAAGAGCATGCTCAATTTATGGCTGAAAAATTTTTGCTTGCCGGCCTGAAAGCTGATTATTTAACAAGTTCAAGAAACGAATTAAGAGATTCGATAAGAAGTAAGTTTTTAAGCAAAGAAATTAACTATCTTTTTGTTGTTGATATTTTTAACGAAGGGGTTGATTTGCCAGAAATTGATACTATTTTGTTTCTAAGACCTACGGAAAGTTTAACAGTTTTCCTTCAACAGCTTGGAAGAGGTTTAAGATTAGCTGACGGAAAAGAGTGTTTGACCGTTTTAGATTTTGTTGGAAATTCAAGGCCTGAATACGATTTTGAAGGAAAATTCAGAGCGTTGATTGGCAAGACTAATACATCAATTCAAAAAGAGATTGAAGATAATTTCCCCCATTTACCTCTTGGTTGCATTGTAGTTTTAGAAAAGAAATCAAAAGACTTTATTCTTGAAAATATTAGAAAAGCAACATCCTTGAATAAAAATCAATTGCTTAATAAAATTCAAAATTACAAGCATCAAACTTCACTGCCTCTTTCATTAAAAAATTTTTCAGAATTTTATCATATACCATTGCAATTAATTTATAAAAAGGGTAATTGGAAACGATTATGCGTTTTGGCAGAACAGATAGAAGATTACCCACCTATTAATGAACAAGAAATTACAAGAGCAATTAGTAAAAAATGGCTATCGTGTAATTCTATTTCTTACTTCAATTTCATCTTAGCATTAGCAAAGAAAAATTTTAATATAAATATTGACCAATTTAGTAAAATAGAAAAAGGGATGTGTTTAATGCTCCATTATGATATTTGGCAGGTAGCAGGTGGCTTCAACACATTAGAAGATAGCATCAAAGCAATAGGTAAAAATAAAATCCTTACAGAAGAAATAATTGGAATTCTTGAAATATTAATTGACAAAATTGATTTTTTGGAAAGTGAAATTTCACTTCCTTATTCTCAACCTTTACAAATTCATAGTCGATATACCAGAGACCAAATCTTAGCAGCTTTTAATATATCCACATTTGATAAAAAATCTAATAATCGAGAGGGTGTTGCTGAAAATAAGAATTTAAAAACTGAACTGCTTTTTATAGATTTAATCAAGTCTGAAACTGACTTTTCTCCGAGTAATTTATACAAAGATTTTGCCATTAGTGAAAATATTTTTCACTGGCAAACTCAAAATTCTGCCAGACCAGATAAGGGAAAAGGCTTAACATATATCAACCAACAAGATTCTCAGAAGAACATATTACTCTTTGTTCGGGAGAAAAACACAGACGAATTTAAAAATACAATGGCCTTTGTTTTTATTGGAAATGCAAAATTTTTAGAATATTCTGGTTCAAAACCAATGAGTATTAAGTGGCAACTCCATGACCCGATGCCACATTATATCTGGAAAGATTCAGCAAAAATGGCAATTGGATAAAAAGTTTTTCATATAATTGCCTCTGAACATTTTATAAACTCAGATACAGCTTTTGGTAACATTTGTTTTAACTGAGAATATGCTATTTCATTTTGAGTCAATATGCCATAAAATTTATCGATTGAAATTCTATAAACTCTTTTGTGACTTATATTACTTTCTTAAGTGGCTATTACCCATTTTTCGTAACAGCAATCATCTAAATTGAAATCAACTAAATAACAAATTGAATTTTTATAAAGTTTTGCTTATTTTGCAAGTTTCTCAAAAATTGCGTCTTCAAAATTCTGACGCATAGGATTCGATAGAAACATTGCAAACATAGTATCATCAGTAGCCTTCACATCATATCCACTCAAAATGCCCACTTCATATCCCCAAAAATTGTTCATGAAAAGTCCCTATCGAATTATTGATAGATTTATCAATTTGTCGTAAAATTTCGGATTGAATAAGACTTTCTTCGTCAATGTCATTAAACTTTGAGTCGAACCTGAGTTTAATGGTATCGACTTTATTACTGTAAAATGACTTTTTACTCACATTATTCTTCGCTTTTAAATAGGCTTTATGAAGATTGGCTATGCAGTGGAGTAGATGTTGATCTGAGATGTAACTAACGTATTTATTTTTCATTAATTATTGGATTTAAGATTCATGGGCTAAAATAACCTATTTACCCAAATTTTAAAATTTTTTCAACACAAACAATCCAAATCCAATCCATTTCTCGTAGATGTATTTGAAAGAAGATTAAACAATGATATCATGAAAATATAGCGGACATCTGCAGTTGAGCTATTATCTAATGAACTGGGTTATGCATTTGTTAAATTTAGCAACGTATAAGGTATGGAGGGAAAGGATGGAAAAAGGGAAAAAGTGCATTTATGAAAACTAAATAGCTTTAAGGTCGTTCAGCGCTTTAACGAAACTATTTATCATCAAAATAATTGCCTTTTACCCTGTTCGCCAAATTGTTTTCTCCACGCCTCATAGACAGGTGTGGTTTAATAATGGGTAATATACAAAGGGCTTTCCAGCTTGTGAGAGTCCTTTGTTTTTAAACCTTTATCGAATTATTGAATATTCTGCCAATAATCTTTCTTTCAAATCCAAGTTATCTTTATTAAGCCATTGAATAAGAATGTATTTTGTGTAAATTTGATTCAAACTTATGATGCTGTTTTTGTTTAACAACACAGTAGATTATCGAAAAATCTTATTTCACAAACACTAATACATTCACGAGAGAAAACACTCATGTCTAAACGTAAAACAATTATAGCTGAAGAGGCTCTCGTGTCGTTGCTCCAGAGCAAAGACGAGCGAGGATTCTCCATCTTGTATGACAATTACTCATCGGCACTTTATGGCGTTGTTCTGAAAATAGTTCGCTCAGAAGAAACCGCCGCCGATGTCATGCAAGATGCCTTTGTAAAGATTTGGAAGAATATAGAAGCCTATAATCGAACCAAAGGAACATTATTTACTTGGATTCTGAATGTGGCACGAAATACGGCCATTGATAGAATACGCTCGCAGGAATTTCAGAATTCTCAGCGAAATCAAGACCTTGATACCAGTATTAATTTTATTGATAATCAAGAAAGTAGTCAGTTTGATATTGACGCTATCGGAATCAAAAAGGTAGTCGAAAACTTACGCCCAGAATACCAACAGATGATAGATTTACTCTATTTTCAGGGTTATACACAGGCGGAAGTTGCGGACGAATTTGGGATTCCATTAGGCACGGTGAAAACCCGTGTGAAAGCCGCCATCGTACAGTTAAGACAATATTTTGTAGAATTTGGAATGGTATTTCTATTAGGAATTTTAGCCACAGTTATATGAACACGAAGGAATATATAGAATCAGGAATCATAGAAAGTTACGTGCTGGGAATAACCACTGCCGGGGAGTCGGCAGAAGTGGAACGACTGGCGTTGGAATACCTTGAAGTACAAGCAGAAATAGAATCGGTAAGCAATACAATTGAAAATTACGTTTTGCAATACGAAAAAGAACCACCAGCATTTTTGAAAGATAAAATTATGGCAGAACTTTTTAGCGAACCAATTTCAGCCGATCGTTTTCAATCAGCGGTACACGGAGGACAATCAACAGTAGCAAACCAACAATTGGCGGGTGACAGCAATCAATCAGCCGTTGGCAGTGAAAATTTATCGGAGGATAGCAAGAAAATTAACGAAAATCCTCGTGAAATTGTAAGTTTAAGTGGTGCCTCAGCTCCACAGCGTTCAATATTCAGAATGGCAGCCTCGTGGGTTTTGTTGGCTTTGAGTATTGCTGGAAATATCTGGTTTTTTAAAAATTGGAAGAATTCAGAAGATAAATTAGTGGCGCTTGAAACACAAAATCAAGTTCTTGCTCAACAAGGTCAAGCCCTTAAAGCGAGTTATCAAGAAGAAGTGGCAATTTTACAAAACACTGATTTCAAGGTAATTAAATTGGTTGGACAACCAGTATCCCCAACGGCAAAAGCATTGATTTATTTTGATAAAAACAAAAACGAAGTCTATTTGTCAGCTTTGCAATTGCCACAAGCCCCAACGGGTAAACAATACCAATTATGGGCAATTATAGATGGCAAACCCGTGGATGCTGGAATGATAAATGGAAATACGAATATTGTGAAAATGAAGTCCCTGACAAATGCCGTTGCTTTTGCAATCTCCTTAGAAAATACGGGTGGAAGTACCACTGAAGCAGGACCTAAAGGGGTGATTTATGTAATGGGGGCGGTGTAAAACGGGTTTGTCAAATTACGAAGCGATGTTTCTTAAATATTTGACCATTAAAATTAAAATAACCTTGGCTGTGGAATGGACAAGGTTATTTTTTTGTTAGACATTTGTTGGTATATTTACAAAGGAAATTTACCACAAAAAAAGAAAGAATATGAACAAGTATCAGGTATGTGTATTTTTTAGTGTAGATGAAGAGTTTATGAATCTCGTTCCAAAACACCGTGGGGTTATTAGTGACCTTATTTTGAAAGGAGTAATTGATTGTTACGCTATTTCAGCGGAGGTAGGGCGTGGATGGATAACGATGAATGCCAAGGACAAATTAGATATTCATAAGCAACTTGAACGCTCGCCTTTATACAAATATTTTGAATTGGAAATCGACCAATTGATGATTTATGATTCCCAAATGTATCGTTTCCCGAAAATGGTTTTGAATTAACGACTCCCAAAAATAGCCGAACCAACCCGCACAAGCGTTGAACCTTCCTCGGCTGCAATCAAATAATCACCCGACATTCCCATGGATACTTCCTTCAATTGTAGGGTTGCAGTAGGTGGAGATTGGGTTTTTAAAGTTTCAAAAAAAGCTTTCAATCCTCTAAACTCTGAGCGAATTTGTTCTTGATTATCCGTAAAAGTAGCCATACCCATTACACCCACAATTCTCACGTTTTTCATCGTCTTAAATTCTTCAGAATCCAAGATTTCACGGGCTTCATCTTCGGATAATCCAAATTTAGTTTCTTCTTTAGCGATGTATATTTGCAGTAAACAATCAATCACTCGATTGTTTTTAAGCGCTTGTTTATCAATTTCTTGCAACAATTTCAAAGAATCGACCGAATGAATCATCGAAACAAACGAAGCCATGTATTTGACTTTATTAGATTGTAAATGTCCAATCAAATGCCATTCAATGTCTTTGGGTAAAACTTCCCATTTTTCCACCATTTCTTGGACTTTATTTTCTCCAAATACCTTGCAATTTCCATCATAAGCCGCTTGTAAGTCGGCTAAGGGTTTAGTTTTTGTCACAGCGATTAACCGTGCAGAGGTTTTCGCTAAAGCGGTGTTGATTTTTTCTATATTTTGTGATATATTCATTGTCAATTTTACAATTTTTTGCGTTATCAATTCTAATAACTTAGATTTGTAAAATTAAACATAGTTATTGAATAAATTTTACAAATAATACCTAAGTATAATCGTTTAATAATTAACACGACCAATAAATTATCATAAATCAAAATGGAGTACAACCCCAACAGGCAGAGCGAAAATAAACTCAAAATTGCAGTGGCAGTCCTCGGACTGTTGACCATTGCTTTAGGTTTTTTATATTTCCGTGAACGTCAGAATAATCGCAAGGTTGAAGAGATTTCAACCACCCAAGCCAAAGAATTATTATCAGCAAATATTAAATTAGACTCAATTGAAAACCAGCTAAATAGTAAAATTGTTGAGATAAGGAAATTAGGAGGAAACGTTGATGAATTAATCCGTGCTAAGACCCAACTGCGAGCCGATAAAGTGGCATTACAGAAGATGGAAGGCTTTTCTGTAAAAAAATACGAGACAAAAATTAAAGATTATTTGGCTTTATTGGGGCAAAAAGACGTACAATTAGTTACTTTGCGCAGAGAAAATGGAATTTTATCAGCCCAAAATGATTCTTTGAGCAAGGAAACAAAAAACCTTTTGGAAGATATTTCTTTCGCCCAAAAAGCCTTGAGTGACTCTGCAACAAATTATTCGCTAAAACAAAAAGAACTCTCCGACCGTGCCAAAGAAGTGGAAGCTCGCAATCGTGAATTGAACGATAAAGTTTCGCAAGCAGCGGCATTGCGTGCAGAAAGTATTAATACTTATGCCATTTCGACCAAAGGGAAAGAAAGTGACGGAGGAATTTATCGCTCAAAAAGGGTTGATAAAGTACGGATTACGTTCTATTTGCAAGAAAATCAAATAACAACTCGTGAAGCCAAAACAATTTATTTGAGAATTCTTGACCCATCGGGTGCCACTGTTGCAGACATGGCAACGGGTTCGGGTACATTCTCGTACAAAGGCAGAGAAACCACTTATACTGCCAGACAAAAAATATTGTTCGATAATTCACACCAGTCAGTTGAATTTGTTTACAGTCGTGGGCAGTCTTATAAAGAAGGCAAACATATCATTGAATTATACGCAGAGGGCTATCGGATAGGTGAAGGAGTTTTTGAAGTGAAATAGGATTAGTTATCAGTTAATAAATGCAAAAAGAGGAGTTGATTTTGGAACTTAATGTTCTGGATATCAACTCCTTTTTAACTTTTAAAATATCTCAATCTTACTAAACCCTCGACTGTCTTTTTGTAGTCTAATTTGGGTTGAAATTCTTTCTTTTATTGATTCTACGTGTGAAATAATTCCAATATTTTTCTGACCTTCTTGTTGTAATTTTTCTAAGGTACATAGAGCCGTTTCAAGCGTTTCAGGGTCAAGCGTTCCAAAACCTTCATCAATAAAAAGGCTTTCTAATTTCACATTTCGTGAAGCTAAATCTGATAAAGCCAGCGCCAGCGACAAACTAATCATAAAAGTTTCTCCGCCCGAAAGTGTTTTAACTGACCTTCGTTCATTGCCCATGTATTGGTCAAGAACCATTAATTCATCGTCTTCTTTTTCCGTTGGTTTATCCAACAAATAACGATCTGAAAGTTCGGATAAACGTTTGTTTGATAGTGCAATAAGTCTTGAAAGGGTTAATCCTTGAGCGAAAGTGCTAAATTTTTTTCCTTCCGAATCGCCAATATAGCGGTCTAAAAGCTCCCATTTTAAATTAGATTTTTCTAAGATTTCTAATTCCTTACTAATATTGGTAACTTCATTTTTATTTTCTATTTGAATTCTTAATAATAGCTTCGTTTCATCTAATTCTTTGGCAACATTTTCTTTGTCAGATTGAAGCTTTGTAATGCCAGCATCGAGTTCTTCCAAAGTGATGGCATCATTATCACATTTCTCTTTTAATGTCAAATCGTTTTTGCGGTCATCAACTATTTTGATTAACGCATTGATTTGAGTTCTGATTCGCTCTTGATTCGCCCTAATTGCCTTCGCCTCATCGGGTGTGAGTAAATAAGATTTTAAATCATCAAGATCTTTAAATCCACCCGATTGTATTTGACCCATTAATTCATTTTCTATTGATAGAATAGACGTATTTTTTTCATCAACTTCTTTCTCTAAATCTTTGATTAACAATTTGTCCGATGTGATTTTTGTACTAATTGATGATAGATTACTTTGAAATTTATCACAGTCTGAATTTATATTAGTTCCTGAATATAAGGTAATTGTTTTTGCTTTTAGCTCATTATTTTTGCCTTGAATTCCAATTATTTCTTTTACTTTCCTGTATAAATTCAGCAAAAAGTCCCTGTCTCCCATTGATTTCTCCAACAGTCCAATAGTTGTGATTTGTGAATCTTTCAATACAATTTGTTCTTCTACCCAAGCTAAATTCCCTACCTTTTCAAGTAATAAAAGTTGTTTTATTTTATTGATTTCATCAAGATTTTGCTGACGTTTTTCGCTAAAAATTATCTTTCTCACTTCTTCTTTTTTAGCAACTTGACGAGCCGTTTCAATCTTTGAACTTAGCGTATTTATTTGCTTAGTTTGCTCTTTTTGTCTTGCTTTTTGGGCAATTATTTGTTGGTCGATTTCAACGTAATTATTGGCATAATGACTTAAAAAGGGGTGTTCAATTGAACCACAAAGAGGACATGGTTCGTCTTTTTTAAGAAGATTATTTCGTTCTTTATCAAAATTAAATGTCTTACTTAATTTACCTTTTTCCAGCTCTAAATTTTCAATTTCCAACTCAATTTTAATTAAGTCTTCTTGTAATTTTTCAAGAATTAAAATACTTTCTTCGATAAACTTAGTTTGTGATTTTTCCTCAATTTCTGATTCATTAACACCTTTTTGTGCTTCCGTAAAATCCTTAATTCTCCCACTCAACTCAATATAATGTTTTCTATTGAGTTCAAACTTGTCTTTTTGAAAATTCAGTAATTCAATATCTTCAATCTCAATAAATTTCAACCATTCCGTTTGCTTTTTTTTGCGTTCTTCAGCTATTCCCGTAATGGCAAGTAACGATATTTCTGAAAGAGCATTTAATTTGATGGCAGACAAATCTATGTTTTTCAAAGAAGCAATAATTTCTTGAATTTGAGTTTGTTGTTGGGTAAGAATACTTTCTTGATTCCGTTGTTGATTGGATAATTCATTTACATTATCTCTGAATTCTTGAATATCTTGAACCGCATTTTCAAAAGTCGTTTCTGCCTTTATTAATGTATTGATTGATTGTAAAATTTCTACTAATTTTTTCTTGTTTTCAATCAACTCTCTTTGTCCATTTCCTAAACGAATTTTCAAATTTGCTTGAATTTGCTTCTTGTTTTCAAGATTCAAAATTCGTTCCCTAAAAGGTTCAGCTGCTTCATGATTCGCCAATAAAGGAGCTTTTTCAAGTTCAAATAGTTGCCATTCTGCTTGTATATTTGCTTTTTCTTCTTCTTTTTGCGTAATAACTTCACGAAGAACCTTTAACTCATTTTTTAATGTGATTTTACTTTTATATAATTCTAACCTTTCTTCCGTTTCTTTAATTTCGTTGCTCTTTTGAGTGATTTCAGTAATCCATTTTTGTTCTATTTCATCGTTTACTAATTTATCCGAAATTCTATTTTTTTGTTGTCTTTTCTCACTCAACAAACCGCCTTTTTCTTTAAAAATTTGATACGCTTTTTGACCTAATTGACGATAAATTTGCATACCAGTAATATCTTCCAATAATTTTCCTCGTTCATCTTTTCCCGACTTTAAAAACTTGGAAAATTCCCCTTGTGAAAGCAAAATCGACTTCACAAATTGGTCGTAACTTAAACCGATAAACCGTTGATTTCGCTCGGGTACCTCGGTCTTTTTATCAGTAATAATTGTCCCAGAAATTTTTTCAACAATCTCCATTCCGTAGTCGTTGAGGTTATTATTTCTATTGATATTTATCCACCATTTTGAAATATAAGTTGCTGATTTTGAGATATATTCAACTTCCACGCAACATTCTTTTTCACCCCGTGTTAAGATAGAACCGCCCGCTCCGACAAGGTCTTTAGAGATTTTTTTGTCGAATCTTGGCACACGATTATACAACGCCAACGTGATAGCGTCTAAAAGTGTAGATTTACCTGCACCCGTTGGTCCAACTATAGCAAAAAGACCTGCACCCGACAATGGATCTAAAGTGAAATCAATGGTATGTTCTCCTTTAAAAGAGTTAATATTTTTAAGGTATATTCTATTAATTTTCATTTGCTATGCGGGCGATAAATGCTAATAAATATGAGTGTTTTAGTTTTCTTCTTTTACTAATTGTAACAATTCAGTAAAAGCCTCCATCAGTAAAATCCGATGCGCTTCCGATAAGCCATTCTCTTTTTCCAGGCGCTTCAACAAAATTTCTGTTTCAGTAATATCATCAATATTTTGTCCTTCGTGAAACAGTTCATCGGTGCTACTGACTTCGTTAGTAAATTTAATTTTTTGTTTTAGAATACAAGCACGGTCGTCATTAAATACCGAAACAATTTCGTTTAATTCTCTGATTAACAAAGGGTTATGCGATTCTTCTATAACTTCTACTTCCAAAAATGCCTTCAAAATTGAGTCGTGTGAGAAATCTGTTAGAAGGCTTTTGACTTTTATGAAATCTCCTCCTATTTTTTTAAGAACCCTGAATTTTGGCACTGAAATTTCTTCTATTCTTTTAATTTTACCCAATTCAATTTCTAATTCAATTACAATTTTTAAATCACTTTTTTCACTAAAGCTCAGTGCAATTGGTGAACCTGAATAACGAATATGTTCCTTACCGCCAACTCGTTGCGGACGATGAATATGCCCAAGTGCCACATAATCAAACGTTTCTGAGAAATCAGATTCTCCAAAAGCTGCTAAATTGCCGATTTGAATTTCTCTTTCAGACTCGGAAGTAATTGAACCCTGTGCATATAAATGCCCCATAGCAATAACGGGTGTTGTCGCATGATTTTCACGACAATAGGCAGCTAAACTCTCATAATGATTTTTGATACCATTTCTAACTGCCTCCACACGTCCATTAACCCCCTCTGCTTCCACTGCTTGCCTAATATCCATATCTTTTAAATAAGGAACTGCACAAATTATTACCTCTCTTAAATCAAAAATTTCATCCTCAATATTAGCGGTTGCTCCTCCAACCACAACCACGTCCAACAATGATAAAATATCTTTAGGGGCGTTGAGCATAGAAGCCGAATCATGGTTCCCACCCGTAATGATAATTTTACATTTCTGTTCAATCATTTGACGTAGAAACCAATAATATAAAGCCCTTGCTTCGGTTGGTGGATTAGAAAGGTCAAAGACATCACCAGCAATTAATAAAACATCAATTTCACGTTCTTTTATGGTTTTAATGAGCCATTCAAAGAAGAGTTGATGTTCTTCGATGAGGTCTTGCTTATGGAGGCGTTTACCCAAATGCCAGTCGGCAGTATGTATGATTTTCATGGTTTTGTGGAATAATTCGAGGGTGCAAATTACTGAAATATTGTGGTTTATTGATGTCATACCATAAACAAAAAGCGGTCTGCAAATCAAAGATTCACAGACCGCTTTTAATATTTTACTCAACTCAAATTACACCAAAGCAATTCTTTTGAAAGAACTGATGGTCAATCCTTTTTGCGTTTGCTCTAATAATTGTTTGATATTGATTGAACCGTCTTTTACAAATTGTTGATTCAATAAAGTAGATTCTTTATAGAATTTCTCTAATCTACCCGCTGCAATTTTATCCAACATTGCTTCTGGTTTTCCTTCTTGACGAGCTTGGTCTCTACCAATTTCAATTTCACGCTCAATCGTTACAGAATCAACATCACCTTTATCCAAAGCAACGGGTTTCATAGCCGTGATTTGCATTGCAATATCTCTACCAACTTCTTGAACATCGATGCCTTGTGTATTTGTGAACGCCACTAAAACACCAATTTTATTATTTGAGTGAATATATGAAACTACTTTCTCAGCCGTCACATTTTCATAACCAGCAACATTGATTTTCTCACCAATTTTACCAGTCAATTCAATGATTGCTTCTTGTGCAACACGTCCATCAGCCAAAGTAGAAGTCAATAAAGCATCTTTATCTGCTACATCATTCGCTACCGCAGAAGCCAATAAAGCATTGGCTAAATTAGAAAAGTCGGCAACCTTTGAAACTGGATCAGTTTCGCAAGCTAAAGCTACTAATTTACCATTTGTACCGTCAGCACTAATTGCAATCAATACTACACCTTCGTTTGTTTCGTTATCTGCACGTTTAGCGGCCACTTTCTGACCAGCTTTACGGAGAATATCAATGGCGGCTTCAAAATCACCACCTGCTTCAGTAAGGGCTTTCTTACAATCCATCATGCCCGAACCAGTCATTTGTCTTAATTTATTAACGTCTGCTGCTGAAATAGCCATTATCTTGTTAATTTTATTTTTTGAAAGTTATAATTTAGAAATGATTTAGAAAAATCATTTTGGAATACTGTTTTAATTCAAATAGCCCACAGAAACCTATGGGCTATTTGAATCAAACACTTACTTTTAAATCTAAGAACAAATAATTGTTCATTATTAATTCTTGCTTATTCATTAAAATTAGTCTTCTTTTTCGTATTTAGCCACAACCTTAGCTGCTTCTTTTTCTGCTTCTAAATCCACTAAACGTTTAGCTTCTTCTTCTTCAGCCATACGAGCATCGTCTTTATCTTGCTTGCGTTCCATCAAGCCTTCTTCGATTGCTTTACCAATTGCTAAAGTAATTAAAGCGATTGATTTGTAAGCATCATCATTAGCTGGGATTGGGAAATCTACTAAATCAGGGTTTGAGTTAGTATCACACATCGCAAATACTGGAATAGCCAAACGTTGTGCTTCTGCTACTGCAATATGCTCACGCTTAACATCTACTACGAAAAGAGCAGCAGGAAGACGAGTCAATTCGGTGATACCACCCAATACTCTTTCCATTTTCTCTTTATCACGAGACATCATCAAACGTTCACGTTTTGCCAAGGCTTTTACTGTTACTTCGTCTTTCAACAATTTGTCAATCGTACCCATTTTCTTGATAGACTTTCTAACTGTTTGAAAGTTAGTAAGCATACCGCCCAACCAACGATCAGTAACGTAAGGCATTTTTAAACGACGAGCTTCTTCTGAAACAATTTCTTGCGCTTGTTTCTTCGTAGCAACAAACATGATTTTGCGTCCGGAGCGTACGATAGCTTTGATAGCATTACAAGCTTCGTCTAAACAACCTAATGTTTTGTTCAAATCAAGAATGTGAATACCGTTTTTTTCCATGAAAATAAACGGAGCCATTCTTGGATCCCACTTACGTGTTAAGTGTCCAAAGTGAACACCAGCATCTAATAATTCTTTGTATTCTAATTGTGCCATTTGTTGTAGGTGTTAGGGATTAGGGATTAGGGATTAGTATTTCAAATACCTAATAATCAATAAGCCTTTAACCTTAAAAAGATTAAAATGAAAATGAAAAAATATTGGCAAAGCACCGGTCACTGTAAGCTTTGCCAATGAAATATGAAGAATTTAGAAATGGATATGATAGATGGCAAGAAACCTAATCCCTAACACCCAACCCCTGATTCCTAAAATACTATCTTTTCGAGAATTGGAATTTCTTACGAGCCTTCTTCTGACCTGGTTTCTTACGCTCTACCATACGTGGATCACGGGTAAGGAATCCTTCTTTTTTCAAAGCTGGACGACGCTCAATGTCGATTTCTTGTAAAGCACGAGCAATTGCTAAACGAAGTGCCTCCGCTTGACCTTTACTTCCGCCACCTCCAATGTTTACTTTAACATCATAAGTCCCTTCGGTCTTCGTTAAAGCAAATGGTTGGTTAACAATGATTCTTAGGATTTCAGATGGAAAATAGTTTTCCAACGTACGGCCATTTATCAAATATTCGCCTTTGCCTGGAGTCATATAAAGACGGGCAACGGCTGTTTTTCTTCTTCCTAATGTATTGGTTACTTCTGCCATTTTTTTTTATAGCTGTGAGTTATGAGTTACGAGCTATGAGATAAATTCATAATTCACAAATCATAATTCATTATTAGAATTTAATTTCAGTTGGTTGTTGTGCTGAGTGAGGATGTTCCGAACCTGCATATACATAAAGGTTAGTAAACAACTTGCTTCCCAAACGGTTTTTTGGCAACATACCTTTCACGGCAGATTCCATAATTCCTCTTGGGTTTTTAGCCAACACTTCTCTTGGTGTAGCAAAACGCTGACCACCTGGATAGCCCGTATGACGGATATAAACCTTATTGTTCAATTTCTTGCCAGTAAAACGAATTTTCTCAGCATTGATAACAATAACATTATCACCACAATCCACGTGCGGTGTATATGAAGCCTTGTGTTTACCACGCAAAATCATTGCGATATGAGAACTCAAACGACCTACAATTTGGTTTTCTGCATCAACAACAACCCATGCTTTTTCAACAGAAGCAACGTTTGATGAGATGGTTTTATAACTTAAAGTATCCACTTTATTATTGGTTAAAAGTCCGATAATATTTTCTCATAGAAAGCACCTTTGCCACAAGGTGTTATAAAATTGTACTTACGCTGGACTTTTATTAAGATTCGTAAATATTTCTTTTATACATCAGACGTTGGAACGACTCTGATTTTCAATGATTTGTCCTTTATTTCTTTCCGAACGGGCATCCAGTTTAAATTTGGGAACGCAAAATTAGTGAATGTTTTGAGTATATGCAAAGACATTTTAAAAAGTTTTGGTAGTTTTCTGAAAAAGGCCTTTATTTACCAATTTGCCTACAACCCAAGTATTAACGTTTAATAAAAAATGGCTATTTTCTTTTGAAAAAAGAAAAGGTTTACTTTACTTTACGTTCAAATACCTAAATTTCCTAAGTAGATAAATTAATTTAAAGAAACTGGTTGCTTATTCGTCGATAGTAACCTGCATTAATCTCTCAGCATTAACTCAATCCCCCGATTATTTTAATGTTTGATTTTTGTGATGTTTCCAAATCTTTCTTTACTGCCTTCGTATTGCTGGGTGTTATCTTCCATGCCTTACATATCAAAAGTTTTTTTTCAAAAAAAAAGTTCATATGATTCTAACCGCCTGAATCAATAAGCACTCGCTTCCTTGTCTGTAATTATTTTAAAAAAATGGCAAAGCTCTTTCAATGGATTATTATGTCCTTTCAAATAGCCTTGATTTCAATGCTGTGTTTTACCTGACACTCGTTGGATGAAGTTGTGTTTCCTAATCTAAATTATATTAAATATTATGTCTAACTCTACTTGTTGGCTGTCATTTTTTGACAGTTCGAGTCGCTTGTTGTTACCCCCCAACAACTTGCGAAACAGTTTGACGAAACTCTTCCTCTTTTTTGTAAGAGGAAGAGTGCGTCTATTCGCTTCGGTCGCCTTTACGGTGTTGATGACTATATTTTTTAGTCAATCTTCTTTCGCTCAAGAGCTAATTGTAAATCCTGGTTTTGAATCAAAATTGACTGGTTGGCAGTCAAGTAAAAGCCCAATTAGAACGATTGTTGGTACAAATCCTATTCACAGTGGGGTTTATGCGGCACACATCGATAATACTTATCAAGACAGTGAGTATTTCTTTCAAAACCTTAATGCTTCGCCTTTCGGGAATTATACGTTTTCGGTTTGGGCGATGGTTCATGATGCTTCAAAATGGAGCTCAGTAGGTGTTAATGTCTATGATGTTAATTGGAAGAAAATAACTTCGGCAAGTGTTGAAATGCAGGTAAATAGTACGTCTTTTCAAAAATATTCTAAAACTTTTAGCGTGCCGAGTAATGCTCGTTATTTACAGGTTTTTGGTTATACAGAATGGACAGTATTGAAGGTTGATGATTTCTCACTTACGCAGTCTGTGGGTGGTACGCCTACTGGAACGGTTACTAAAAATTGTAAAATCGAAAATTTCAGGAAATGTGATGGTACAAATGTAGGTTATGGACCTTGGCTGAACATTTTGGTGAATGGTGCTGGTGGTGGAAGTAATAATGAATATAATGTTAGTGCTTTGACTTGGCAAGAATACAGTGATAATACGGCAACAGTTAAAGGAACAATTACTAAGAAAAGTGATGCTACGGTTGCTTTCGCAGTTGATTTACTATTAAGTGGAAAAACAACAAGTGGCTTAGGTCATTTTTCGCCTGTAAATAATACCGATTTTTGTGTGGGTCAGAAAGGAGCAGATTGGTATTTTTATCCTACTGCTTCTGGAACATTGATTGGTACAGGTTCGAGTGTAATTGGCTCTCAAATCAATGTGACCTTAGACCCCTCAATGCCTTGGCAAGTGGGTACGGGTGGAACAACTCGTTTTAAAAGTTCATTTGGTTCAAGTGCTTGGGTTGATATGTGCGTGGTTAAACAACCTACTACTGGAAAAGTATTAGCAGTTGGTACGGAAGGAACAGATTTTTATTTAGAAATGCCAGGTTGTACGCCTGTTGTTTGTAATAATGTAACATCAGGTGGAACAATTGGAACTAACCAAACGGGTTGTGGTTCTTTTGACCCTGTTGCTTTTAGGAGTGTTACTGACCCAACGGGTGGAAGTACAAATGCTTTGGAGATTGTATGGTTGAAAAGTACAACATCATCGGTGTTAACAACGGCTACACAAAGCCAATGGACAACAATCAATGGAGCAACAAGTTTGACTTACGATTCTGGTCCTTTGACTCAGACAACTTATTTCATTCGTTGTTCACGTAGAGCGGGTTGTACGGATTATGTAGGAGAAGCCAATGTTATTACGGTAACAGTTAATCCTTCATGTGCGGGGAAAGACCCGATTTGTTTATCTCGCAAAAGTGTAATTCAAAATACGAGTCTTTGCGGAGATGCTACAAAATCTTACAGTTTGTATTTTGAAGATTTAAAAGGAAATGTGGCTTGTCCAAGTCAATATTACACCTTAAAATCAGGTGAATTGACGGAGTTTTGTGACGGAACTGCGGTGTTGAATATGGTTGCGTGTGTTGTAGGTGGAGGAGCAAATGACTGCATCACGGCGGCAGTTAATTATTCAGGACGTACAGGAACACCTCCAGTTGGAAGTCCAGTTTCAAATACGCACTGTACTACTTATAACCCAAATACGGGTGATTGGTATTATTACCCAATTTCAAACGGTACTTTCACAGGTGCTGGTATTTACGCAGGTTTGACGGGTACATACACGCAAAATATGGCTGCCTTTCAAGTGGGAACGGGGGGCAGTTTGAACGATTTGTTAAAATCAGGAGGAAGTTCTTGGTTTAAAATCAACATTACCAACGGCGGTACTAATAAATGGACTTCGGTAACAACCAAAGGAGATATTAATATCAATTTGGGAACATCTACGAATATTGCTTCGGTAACGGCTACGGCTAATCCAAATTCAATTTGTAAAGGTTCGGATGTTAAATTGACAGCTATGATTGATGCGGCTTCAAAATCGGCTAATTGTTCACCATCTTATTCATGGGCTGGTTCAAACGGGTTCACAAGTACGCAAGCAACGGTAACAAATACCAATGTTCAAGGAGCAACCACTTATACGGTTACGGTAACTTTCACCGCAGTTAATGGTAGTAAATGTTCATTAACTGCCACCACTGCGGTAGCTTTAAATGCTGTTTGTTGTGATAATGTTACGAATGGAGGTCAAATTGGTTCAAATCAAAGAAATTGCGGAGCATTTGACCCAGCACCATTTACCAATGTTCAACTACCAACTGGTGGAACAGGAACGTTGGAATATATTTGGTTAAAAAGTACCACAGCAACAACATTTACGGCAGAAAATGCGGCTGAATGGTTTCCAATTGCGGGAACAAACAGCCCAACATTAGATGTGAATAGCATATCAGTAACTACGGCTTATCAACGTTGTTCTCGTCGTGCGGGTTGTACAGATTATGATGGAGAAACAAATGTAATTGTTGTAATAATTGATAAAATTCCAACTGCTCCAACGACAACGCCATCGGCAATTTGTGGAACAGGAAATGTTACTTTAGGAGCAACTTGTACAACTGGTGTTGCACAATGGTATGCTGCTACAACGGGTGGTATATACATAGCTACAGGAGAAAGTTTTACTACACCAAGTATCTCGGCATCAACTACTTATTATGTTGCTTGTAAATCGCCAGAAGGTTGTGAATCTTCTCCACGTACTGCCGTAATCGCAGGCATAAATTCAAGTGCAAATCCTCCAACGGTTACACCAGCAACTATTTGTGGCACGGGAACGGTAACATTAGGAGCAACTTGTACCACTGGAATTGTCACTTGGTATGTTGCTGCAACGGGTGGAACAGCATTGGCAATGGGAGCGAGTTTCACAACGCCAAGTTTAAATTCTTCGATCAATTATTATGTAAGTTGTAAATCATCCGCAGGTTGTGAATCTTCAAGAGTGGAAGTAAAAGCGACGGTTATCGGTAAGATTACGGATGGTGGAAAAATTCAAGCGGATGAAAGTATTTGTCCTGGTAAAACGCCTTCGTTAATCACGAGTGTAACGCCAGCGAGCGGTGGAGATGCGAGTTTAGCCATTGAATATATTTGGTTACAAACAACTTCATTAACGAATGGTGTTTGTCCACAAAATATTGTAGGTCAAACACTTTATACGCAGATTCCAAACCTAACGTCAACGGATTATCAACCAGGTGTAATCACGCAAACGACTTGTTATATTCGTTGCTCAAGACGTGCGGGTTGTACTGATTATATCGGCGGAGAATCAAATATTGTTAAGAAAACGCTTTTGGCAAATTGTCAAGGGAAAGATCCAATCTGTTTATCACGCAAAACGCCAGTAGAAAATACCTCAACTTGTGGTGATATTACTAAATCTTACGGATTATATTTCGCAGATTTGAAAGGAAATGTAGCTTCGCCTTCGCAATTATTCTCAGTAAAATCAGGCGAATTTACGGAATTCTGTGATGGTACGGCTGTTTTGAATTATACTGCTTGTGTAACAGGCGGTGGTGCAGGAGATTGTATAAATGTAGTGGTTAATTATTCGGGTCGTACAGGAACACCTCCAGTTGGAAGTCCAGTTCCAAATACGCACTGTACTAATTATAACCCAAATACGGTAGATTGGTATTATTATCCAACATCAAATGGAACATTCACGGGTGCAGGTATTTATGCGGGTATGACAGGTACATACACACAAAATATGGGTGCTTTCCAAGTGGGAACGGGTGGTAGTTTGAATGATATTGCCAAATTTGGAGCAAGTTCATGGTTCAAAATTAGCATCACAAACGGTGGCACGAATAATTGGAGTACAGCTTCAAAAGACGGAGATATTAATATCAACTTGGGTGCTTCTACAACAATTGCTTCGGTAACAGCTTCGGCAAATCCAAAAGCAATTTGCTCAGGAGACAAGGTAGATTTGACCGCTACAATTGAGTTGAATTCTAAATCTGCTAATTGCTCACCTTCGTATTCATGGGTAGGTTCAAATGGATTTACAAGTACGCAAGCAACGGTAACTAATACGAACGTTACTACTTCAACTACTTATACTGTTACGGTAACTTTCACAGCTATTAATGGTAGTAAATGTTCAGTAACTGCAACGACAGGCGTAACGGCTACTCCAATTACAAATCCTCCAACGGTAACGCCAGTGGCAATTTGTGGAACTGGAACGGTTACTTTGGGAGCAACTTGTACAACTGGAACGCCACAATGGTATTCAGTTTTAACGGGTAGTATGTACATTGCCACGGGAGCAAGTTACACAACACCAAGTATTTCAGCATGGACTACCTATTACGTAAGTTGCAAATCAGCTGAAGGTTGTGAATCGAGTAGAATTCCAGTAACAGCTACAGTTAATTCAGGCGGAGTTGCCCCAACGGTAACGCCAGCCACTATTTGCGGAACTGGCACGGTTACTTTAGGAGCGACTTGTACGACAGGAACGGCCCAATGGTACGTTGCTTCTGCGGGTGGTAATTCGATTGCTACGGGTGTCTCATTTACCACACCAAGTTTGACAACTTCAACTACGTATTATGTAAGTTGTAAATCAAGTGCTGGTTGTGAGTCTGTGAGAGTAGAAGTGAAAGCGACGGTGATTGGTAAGATTACGGATGGTGGAAAAATTCAAGCGGATGAAACGCTTTGTTTAGGCGGAACACCTGCAAAAATCACGAGTGTGAGCCCAGCGAGTGGAGGCGATGCCAGTTTAGCGATTGAATATTTATGGTTACAAACAACTTCTTTAACGAATGGTGTTTGTCCTTTAAATATTGTAGGACAGACGCTATATTCACCGGTTCCAAACACAAACACCGCTGATTATCAACCAGGAGCGATTACGGTTACAACTTGTTACATTCGTTGTGCCAGAAGAGCGGGTTGTACGGATTATATTGGAGGCGAATCAAATACGGTAAAGAAAACGGTTGAATTCGCTCCAAATGCCCCAACGGTAACGCCATCGGCAATTTGCGGAACGGGAACGGTTACTTTGGGAACTACTTGCACAACAGGAACGGCACAATGGTACGCTGCTTCAACGGGTGGAAATGCGATTGCTACAGGAGCCAGTTTCACTACGCCAAGTTTGACAATTTCAACTACGTATTATGTAAGTTGCAAGACAACCGCAGGTGGCTGTGAATCAGCAAGAACGCCAGTAACGGCTACGATAAATTCGGGTGGAGTAGCGCCAACGGTAACGCCAGCGACAATTTGCGGAACTGGAACGGTTACTTTAGGAGCTACTTGTACGACAGGAACGGCAACATGGTACGCAGCTTCAACGGGTGGAAATGCGATTGCTACGGGTGTCTCATTTACCACGCCAAGTTTGACGACAACGACTTTATATTATGTAAGTTGTAAATCAAGTGCTGGTTGTGAATCTCTGAGAGTAGAAGTAAAAGCGACGGTGATTGGTAAGATTACCGATGGCGGAAAAATTCAAGCGGATGAAACGCTTTGTTCAGGTGGAACTCCTGCAAAAATCACGAGTGTAACGACAGCGAGTGGAGGCGACGCCAGTTTAGCGATTGAATATTTATGGTTACAAACAACTTCTTTAACGAATGGTGTTTGTCCATTAAATATTGTAGGTCAGACGCTATATTCACCGATTCCAAACACGAATACAGCGGATTATCAACCAGGCGCTATCACGGTTACGACTTGTTATATTCGTTGTGCCAGAAGAGCGGGTTGTACAGATTATATTGGAGGAGAATCGAATATTGTGAAGAAAACCGTTACAAGTCCATTCACAATTTCAGCAACAACAAATCCAAATGCTGTATGTTCTGGAACAACGGTAAATATCACGGTAACAACAACCGCAACGGGAACAATTACTTATGCTTGGGCAGGACCAAATGGATTTACGGCTAATACAAAAGACGTAAGTATTCCAAATGCAACCTTGCTTGCCAATGGTATTTACACAGTTTCTGCTTCGAATGGCGGAGGTTGTTCAGCCGTTGCAACGGTAAATGTGAAAGTGGTTAATTGCTTGAAAATTGGTGATTTAGTATTCAACGATAAAAATAACAATGGTAAACAAGATGCAGGTGAGTTGGGTATTGCAGGAGTTACCGTTAAATTATTTGACAGTGCTAATAACCAAGTAGGAAGTTCAACAACGACTGATGCAAATGGAAACTATTTGTTCTCTAATTTGCCATCGGGTAATTATGTGGTTGAAATTTCTGCACCAGTAGGTTATAAATCATCGACAGGTACAAATGGCTCAGCAACCGGTGCTTACGAACCTGCGACAAGTCCAGCGGCGAATGTAAATAATGAAGATAACGGGACCACAACAAGCGGACAAATTATCAGAAGTAAACCAATTGTATTGACAACTACAGATAACACAAACGTTGATTTTGGATTATTTAGAACAGCGAAATTGGGCGATACTGTCTTCCGTGATTTTAATGGAGATGGTATTCAAGATGCAGGTGAAATTGGCGTTGCAGGCGTTACCGTGAAATTGTACGATAGTGCAAATAACGTAATTGCAACCACCACAACAGATGCAAACGGTAAGTATCTATTTGATAACTTAACAGCGGGTAATTACACTGTTGAATTCGTGAAATCAACTCTTCCATCAGGCTTTAATTTTTCTCCACAAGGAGCAACAACAACGCCAGATAAAGATAGCGATGCCAACGTAACAACGGGTAAAACGGGAACAATCACCTTAGCAGAAGGACAAACAAATAACGATATTGATGCGGGTGTAACAACACCATGTGATATTGATAAAATTCCACCTGTATTAACATCTTGTCCTTACGATGTGTTAATCAAAACCAGAGGAACATCAGCCATTGTAAGCTGGATTGCTCCAACGGCAACGGATAATTGTGGAACGCCAGTAGTTACTTCGACAAATGCCTCAGGTTCACAATTCCCAGTTGGTACTACTACGGTTACATACATCGCAACGGACGCCAAAGGAAATAAAACAACTTGTTCATTTAACGTAACTGTAGTGAAAATAATCACTTGCGATGTCGATACCCAAGCACCAGTATTCTATGATTGTCCAACGGATATTAATTTATTGGTACTTTACGGTACGCCAGCCATCGCAAATTGGGATCATCCATCAGTAGGCGATAATTGTGGTATTCCATCGGTAACTTTTAATTATTCACCAGGACAAGTATTTGCTCCAGGCGTAACAACGGTAATTTATACTGCCAAAGATGCCAAAGGAAATACTTCATATTGTATGTTTAAGGTGACTGTTAATGTATATTTAATAGGTGCAGTTTCTCCTTCAAAACCAACCTCTTCATCAACTCCTATCACTGGAGCAATGTCATCAAGAGTGGCAGCGACTGAAGAAGTGAAAGTGGGTGATGAAGTTTCTGTTTATCCAAATCCATCAAGTTCAGATTTCTCAATTGAGTTATCTTCAGAATTAATGAAGGCAAACAGTAGCGTAGAAGTTAGCGTATTCAGTATGATAGGTAACACACAATTCACGCAAACTGCCACGGGTACAGAACGTGTAAGTGTGAAAGTTCCAGTACAAGATATGCCAAATGGAACGTACTTCGTAAATGTAGGTTTAGACAACGGACGCATGATTATCAAGAAACTACAAATCGTTAAGTAGTCGTATTGGTAATAAAAATACAAGCCCTCATCAGTTTTACTGGTGGGGGTTTTGTTTTTTATTCTATTCCAGAAACTTTAACCAAATATTCTTTTGTTAAAATTGTGAACGTAACTTTGTGAACTAATAATTATCACCCATTGAAAGGAGCAAACAATACATATTTTGGAAATATAAAGGAAGGTATCAAAACTTCTCTGAAAGGGCTTTCACTAACTTGGAGGCATTTTAAAGATGCACGCCAAAGTCGCAAGCCCATTTTTGTGGATAATCCCGATTATTTCAAGCAACAAACGGGCATTGTAACGCTTCAATATCCGCATCAGCATTTGCCTTTGCCAGATAATGGACGTTATCAATTGCATAATGAAATGGACGATTGTATCGTCTGTGATAAATGTGCCAAAGTCTGCCCCGTTGATTGTATCGAAATAGAACCCATTAAAGCCACAGGCATTGCAGGGTATGCTTCTGATGGTTCTGCAATTCGACTTTTTGCCGCCAAGTTTGATATTGATATGGCAAAATGTATGTTCTGTGGACTTTGCACAACGGTATGCCCAACAGAATGCCTAACGATGACTTCTGAATACGATTTTTCAACATTTGACATTACTACGCATAATTTTGAATTCGGGAATCTTACGCCCGCCCAATCGCAAGAAAAACGGGAATTGTACGAGCAATTTGTGGCTGAAAAAGAGGAAATAAAAAGGTTGGCAGCTGCCAGTAAGGAATCGGAAGTAAACAGTGACAAGCCAGCAGTAGTTAGTGAAATTGCTAAGCCAAAACCTGCTTTTAAACCAGCTTTCAAAAAAACAGTTGAAAATCAGGAAGTTGAAAAGGTAGAAGATAAGCCAGTTGAAGAAGTTGCTAAATCAAAACCAGTTTTCAAGCCTGCCTTCAAAAAAACAGTTGAAAATCAGGAAGTTGAAAAAGTAGAAGATAAGCCCATTGAAGAAGTTGCTAAACCAAAACCCGTTTTCAAACCAAGTTTCAAAAAACCAGTTGAGAATCAAGAAATTGTTGCGGAGGAAAAAGTTGGAGAAGTGCCAAAACCAAAACCTGTTTTCAAACCAAGTTTCAAAAAACCAGTTGAAAATACAGAAATTGTAGAAAATGTAGCGGAGGAAAAAGTTGAAGAAGCGCCAAAACCCAAACCCGTTTTCAAACCAAGTTTTAAAAAACCAGTTGAAAATATAGAAGTTGTAGAAAATGTAGCGAATGAAAAAGTTGAAGAAGCGCCAAAACCTAAGCCCGTTTTCAAACCAAGTTTTAAAAAACCAGTTGAGAATACAACAATTGAAAAGGTAGAAGAGAAACCTCTTGAAGAAGTTTCGAAACCCAAACCCATTTTCAAACCAACATTTAAGCCAAAACCTAAAACGGAAGACACCAATAACTAAACGTGATTCAATACATTTTCATAGCCTTTATTATCCTAACAATCCTCTCGGCAAGCGTCGTTTTGTGGTCGAAGAATGTTCTTTATGCGGCTTTTAGTTTGTTGCTGACATTCTTGGGGATTTCCGCTTTGTACGTGCTGGCAGGAGCGGATTTTTTGGCCATTACGCAGATACTTGTCTATGTAGGAGGTATTTTGGTACTATTAATTTTTGGCGTAATGCTTACCAATCAAGGCGGAAATAAGCAGAATATTAAAAACGATATTTTTACCGAAAGCACCAATCGGATTTTGGGCTTTTTAGTGGCAGGAGGCGTATTTTCTATGCTTTTTTATACCTTCGCCAGAGCAAAGTATGTGGATATTCAAACGGCATTATTTGAAACCAACGAACCCGTCGCTACCACCAAAACCATCGGAATTCAATTAATGACTAATTTCGTTTTGCCTTTTGAAGCATCGGGAATATTATTAATGGCAACCCTAATCGGGGCAGCTTATCTGAGTAAAAAAAATAGCGAATAGCTGTCATTGCGAACGCAGTGAAGCAATCTGTCGGATTGACGAAAACATAATTGAAATCATTTTTTTATAAAGGCAAATAGATTATTTATGATTTAAGGTTTTCAAACCTTTTTGCATCACTCCAAAAGATTGCCACGCTTCGCTCGCAATGACAGTTTTCAAACATTTTTAATAAAATGGATAACAGTTTTCTATCATATTATCTTCTAACGAGTGCTTTGCTTTTCAGCATCGGCTTGGCAGTTGTTGTGACTAAACGAAACGTAATTGTTGTGTTGATGGGCATCGAATTAATGCTCAATGCTGTCAATCTCAATTTGGTAGCATTTAGTAAAAATGACCCCAATTTGCAAGGACAAATGTTTGCCTTGTTTGTAATTGTTGTGGCGGTTTGTGAATCTGTAGTAGCTTTGGCAATTATCCTAAAAGCTTACGAATATTTCAAAACTGTAAATCTTGATGAAATTAGTGAAGTAAAAGAAATGTAGGGATTAGGTTTTGGGGATTGGGTGATTAGGATTCGGTTGATGAGCTTATAAAACGAATTTCTAATCTGTGGATTATCCAATCTCTAATTACCTAATCCCCAATTCCTAATAACCCAGTCCCCAATTCCCAAAAATAAATGTCAAAAACCAAAACCCCTTCCGAGTCATTAACCACTATGACCGAAATGATTTTTCCGAACGATACTAACACTTTAGGCAATCTGATGGGTGGAAATCTCATGCGATTGATGGATGTTGTGGGAGCGATATGCGCCCAAAAACACTCCAATCGTATTGTGGTAACCGCCTCGGTTGATAATGTTTCTTTCAAAGAACCCATTCCTTTGGGAAGTGTTGTAACGCTCCAAGCCAAAGTTACACGAGCCTTTAGTTCTTCAATGGAAGTAGTAATTGACGTTTGGGCTGAAAATATTCCCGCCCAGGAACGGGTGAGTACCAATAAAGCTTTTTTGACCTTCGTAGCCGTTGATCAAAGTGGTCGCCCAATTGATGTCCCGCAAACGATTACGGAAACTGAGGAGGAAAAAGAATTGTATGACGGAGCCTTACGCCGCCGTCAATTAAGATTGGTTTTGGCAGGAAGAATGAAACCGGCGGAGGCGGTGGAATTGAGGAGTTTGTTTGAGGTGTAGGCCTCAAACCACCTGCAACCGTTCCGAAGAAAAAGCCATAGGTTTATCCGAAAATAATATCTTTGTTGCCGCCCAAGTGGTTTTGAATAATTCCGAATCTCGATAAGTATTGAGGTGTTCTTCCGAAAGCCAATAACTATACGTCAGCATGATATTCTGAGCATTTTTATCCCGCAATAATTCCAGATGCTGACAACCATCAAAGCCACGAATTAGGTGTTTTGAACGATTAAATATTCCTAAAAAATCTTCTATTTTATCCTTCTGAAAGGTCATTCTAACAATTCTGATAAGCATTTTATTGAGCTTTGAGCAATGAGTTTTGGAATTGTGAATGTTTTATTGCTCACTGCTCACCGCTCATAGCTATTAGTATTTTATTTCCCCCTCATTATTTTCCCACATTTCAAAAACGTGCAAGGCTTCTTGATGACCCATCTGAACCATTTCAATCTTGCGTTCTGAAAGAGGCAATGGAATTTCATCGTAAATGAAGGAATCATCGAAGCCCATTTTTTTGGCATCTTCACGAGTGTTTCCGTAATAAATTTTCTTGGCTCTCGACCAATAAATTGCTCCCAAACACATGGGGCAAGGTTCGCAGGATGTATAAACTTCGCAATCCGTTAAATCGAAAGTATCTAAGTTTTTACAGGCATCTCTAATGGCCATTACTTCTGCGTGTGCCGTTGGGTCGTTGGTAGAAGTTACTTGATTGTACGCCTCACCCACTATCTTACCATTTTTAACAATAACCGCTCCAAATGGTCCTCCTTTTCCTGCTGAACTTCCTTTTAAAGATAGTTCAACGGCTCTTTCCATAAATTTTTTTCTTTCCATGGGATATTAATAGATTTAAATTTAGTTCAATACTAACGCTAAATTTTAAATTTTCAAAATATGAAAATGTTATTTCTTATCACAAATATTCAAGTTCTTATACGATTTCTTTAGAAATTATCTATGAAAATAAATACAATTACCCACAGTGAACTTATTACCCAAAAAAGAAGCCTTCGCTCCAAGCAAAGGCTTCCTTAAATAGGTAAATTTTAATTTTATCAACCCAATTTCCAACCATCACGGTATTTTCGTGAAACAAATTGATTGGCATAATCAAAATTGGTAACGTTCATATTTTTACCATCCCAAAGTATTTTTTTACGTCCTGGGAATTTACCCGCACGTCCTTCTCCTTCACGATATTGGTAGCTTCGGATGGCGAGATTTCCCATCAAAATCATCTCAGTTAATGGCCCAGCAAAGTCAAATGGTGAACTGGTTTCTAATTTTCCGTAGCCAGCTTTACAAGCCTTAACCCAGTGGTAATTATGTCCAGCTGATTGATTTTCAATGCGATAAAGTTTTGGTTTAACTTTCAAAACATCCGAATCGGTCATCCTTGACTTTGGCAATAACGTTGGATTTTGGTTGTAAAGTTCATTCGCCATTTTGCCTTTTGTACCTTCATAAATTACGCCATTTGTCCAAAGCGGTTCGTCGCCCCATTCGGCTGGAATATCTGGTTTCAAACCTCCATCATACCAAATAATCTCGATAGGAGAACTGTTTTTGGTTGTTTTAGGATACTGGAAAGTAACTTTTGAAGACGGAGGACAACTATCTGGATAATAGTCAGGCACCCAATCTTTGGTATAAATAGAGCTAACACTACATTGAACTTCCGTTGGATAGGTCAAAGCCAAAACCTTAAAAACACCGTCTAATAGGTGACAACCCATGTCGCCCATGGCACCCGTTCCAAAATCCCACCAACCACGCCATTTGAAAGGATGGTAGGCATTGGGAACAAAATCACGAACGGGAGCGGGGCCCAACCATAAATCCCACGGAAAATCAGCGGGGATTTCGTGTTTGCTCATTGGCGTAGCAATTCCTTGTGGCCAAACGGGACGATCTGTCCAAATATGTACCCGTTTTACCGTTCCAATTAATCCTGCATCAAACCATTCTTGCAAAACTCTTCGTCCATCATTAGACGAACCTTGATTTCCCATTTGCGTGACAACTTTATATTTTTCTGCCGCTTCCGTGAGCATTCGAGCTTCCTTAATGTTGTGCGTGAGGGGTTTTTGGGTATAAACGTGCTTGCCCAATTCCATCGCCGCCAACGTTGCTGCCGCATGATGATGGTCGGGCGTTGAGATAGTTACGGCATCAATATTATTTTTTTCTTTCTCTAAAGCTTCACGCCAATCTTTGTATTTTCTGACGTTCTCGGGTAATTGTTTCAAGGTATTTGCTGCCCGACCAAAATCGACATCGGCAATGGCTACGATGTTTTCTGTTCCTTTATTATAGGCTAATAAAGTATCAGATTCACCTTTTCCACCCGCTCCGATGCTCAGGATATTCAGTTTGTCGGAAGGAGCAATGAAACCTTTACCACCCAACACGTGGCGTGGTACGATGTAAAAACTTCCCAATGCTAAGGAAGTTTTTTTGATAAAGTCTCTTCTTGAGTTGTCTTGATTCATTGTTTTTTGGTTTTTCTTAGCTTTGAGTATTGAGCTACGAGTTTTCAAAATATGGTTTTAAGAAAGTATTTTTTTTTCAATCTCATCGCTCAAAGCTGATCGCTCAAAGCTAAAGTTATTTACAAAGTCCACCCTTCACGATACTCAGGTTTTACAAAGGCATTGGCTTCGTCGAAATTGGTAATTTTCATATTTTTACCATCCCAAAGTAATTTCTTGCGTCCTGGATAATCATATTTTTCAATCCAAACTGGCGTTTTCTTCTCAGTGCGAACCATGTAACTGCGAATCGCTAAATTACCCATGATCACAGTTTCAGTCATTGGCCCTGCATAATCGAACGAAGAACTCAAAGGTTTGTGTTTGCCGTAGCCATCCTTACAAGCTTGCAACCATTGTTGATAATGCCCTTCTTTATCCGCTCCAACTACTCTGGGAATAGTTATTGGTAATTTTTCACCCGCTTCTTTGAGTTTATCTTCGGGAAAAAGCATAGGATTACTGCCATAAACGCCACAAGTGATTACGCCTTTCGTTCCGACCATCAATACGCCACCACTGCTATCTCCCATTTTTATATCCGATGGAATTTCATCTGGACGTTCTGGCATCATGCCGCCGTCGTACCAAGTCAATTTAAGGTCGGCTTTGCCCGCACGAGGGAATTTTAAATTCACCATCGAAGCTACGGGGAAACTTTCTGGATAATAACCTTCTTTAAATTTACCCGCCCAAGCGTTGGTCATGCTACATTCAACTTCCGATGGATAACCTAAACCTAAAGCTTTATAAGGAGGGTCGAACATGTGACAACCCATGTCACCCAAAGCTCCCGTTCCGAAATCTACCCAACCACGCCAGTCGAAAGGGTGATATGCTGAATTATAGTCACGATATTTGGCGGGCCCTAACCATAAATCCCAATCCAATTCTTTAGGAACGTCCATTTTATTGGTTGGTGTTGGAATTCCTTGTGGCCAAACTGGCCGGTTTGTCCAAGCATGCACACGGTTTACTTCCCCAATTAAGCCTGCTTGATACCATTCTGTAAAACGACGAACGCCATCTCCCGAACCACCTTGATTTCCCATCTGGGTTACTACTTTATTACTGACCGCTGCCTCCGTCATTTTACGAACTTCGTATAAATTATGAGCCAAGGGTTTTTGTACATAAACGTGCTTTCCTGCTTGCATTGCCGCCATTGCTACCACATAATGTGTATGGTCGGGTGTACTTACAGTGATGGCATCAATGCCTTTTTCCTGTTCCAACATCGTACGAAAATCCTTGTAAACTTTGGCATTCGGAAACTTTTTTATGGCTTGTTCAAGGCTTCTATCATCAACATCACAAATGGCCATGATATTTTCGCTTCCGTTGTTCCACGCTCCGTTCAAATCCGTCCAACCTTTTCCACCCACACCCACGGAAGCAATATTGAGTTTATCGGAAGGAGCAATAAAACCCTTTCCACCCAATACATGACGGGGAACAATATAAAAACTACCTGCAATCAGCGAAGCTTTCTTAATAAAATCTCTTCTTGAATTGTCTTTTTCAATCATTTTGTTGATGGTTATTTATATGTAATTATCAGGGCAACCATTGATATTTTGTAAGGGCTATTGGCTTGAAATGCAAGTAATTACCTAAAAATCAGTAATTATCTGTAACATAATGCCGATTGCTCCTCACTAATTGTCGATAGAAACTTATTTTTGTAAATATACATGATTACAAAGAAATCTATGTATGATTCTGTAATGATTTAATCGTATTTTTACTTTGTAATTTTATATTTGAAAATTTATATTTTCTCCAAATCTACCCACGAAAAGATGGATTTTTATTTTGATTGATTTGGTGTCAATTTGATAATTTCTTTTCCCTAATTTTACGCCATGAAAATCGAAACACTTGCCATACAAACAACGCTCTCGCACGATGCCAATGCAGGTGCGGTCGTTGCTCCCATTTATCTTTCCACCACTTTTGAACGTGAAGCAGACGGCTCGTACAATCACGAACACGTTTATTCACGGGCGAGTAATCCCAATCGACAAGCCTTAGAAAAAAGTTTGGCGGTGATTGAAAACGGTGCGGTTGCTTTAGCTTTTTCTTCGGGAATGGCGGCCACTACGGCATTATTTCAGTCCCTAAAATCGGGCGACCATATCATTATGCCCGACGACCATTATTATGCTTCGAGTGTATTGGTGGAAGAAGTTTTTGGGCAATGGGGATTGACCTTGACAAAGGTTGACATGACGGATTTGGAAGAAATTAAGAAGGCAATTCAGCCAAATACGAAATTATTATGGGTAGAAACGCCTTCAAATCCACAATTGAAAATTACTGATATTCAAGCCGTTGCCGATTTGGCTCATTCATTTGGGGCATTGGTTGCGGTGGATAATACGTGGGCAACACCCATTATGCAACGCTGTTTTGACTTGGGTGTTGACGTAATAATGCACTCGACAACCAAATATTTTGGCGGACACAGTGATATTTTGAGTGGAGCGTTGATTTTTAAAGAAGTAGGAGGATTGTCCACAAAAATAGCTACCATTCAGAAATTGACAGGAGCGGTTCCTTCGCCTTTTGATTGTTGGTTGATTTCGAGAGGGATAAAAACCTTGCCGTTACGAGTAAAAGCCCAAACGGCAAATGCCATGAAACTGGCGGAATATTTAAGCAATCACCCACAAATTGAAGCGGTTCATTATCCAGGATTGCCTTCTCATCCGCAACACGAAATCGCTAAAAAACAAATGACGGGTGGTTTTGGTGGAATGTTGTCGGTACAAATAAAAGGCGATGCCAAAAATGCGATGGCCCTGACGGGCAGACTAAAACTGTTCACAACGGCAACGAGTTTGGGCGGCGTGGAAAGTTTGATTGAACACCGCAAATCAGTAGAAAGTGCGGATAGTCCAACGCCCGAAAACTTACTTAGAATTTCGATGGGGATAGAAGATATCGAGGATTTGATTGAGGATTGGAAAGTGGCTTTGGGGTAGGTTGATATTAGACCACGGATTGTACAGATTTAACGGATTTACACAGATTATTTTATATAAAATCTGTGTAAATCTGCTGAATCCGTCAAATCTGTGGTCTAATATTTTGATATAATATCCCATCCAAATCTCAAAATCAAGGCAAAAATTACGACTAAAAAGAAGTTTCTCACAAATTCATTTCCTTTCAAAATAGCCATTTTACTGCCAAAAAATGAACCAATCATATTACAAATCATCATCGGTATTGCAATTTCGTACTGCACATAACCTTCAACGATAAAATAACCTAAAGAACATACATCAGCAATTACATTTACGATTTTAGAGATGGCAGAAGCCTTCAAAAAACCGTAACCAATCAAGCTCACGAAGCCAAAAACCAATAAACTACCCGTTCCTGGTCCGACGAAACCATTATAAAAACCTGCCGATGAGCCAATCATTAAGCCATAAAGCGGCACTTTGGCGAGTTCAAATTTTAGTTTTTCATCTTGACCTAAATCTTTCTTTTTGAAAGTATAAATCGCAATAGCAGTCATTAAAACGAGTATGACAGGTTTTAAGATTTTTTCATCCACAATATCCGAAATTTTTGCGCCTAAAAATGCCATTACACCCGCTCCGATGCCCGCATAAATAACGGTTCGCCAAGGAATCTCCACCTTCTTTGAATATTGATAACCCGCTACGGCTGTTCCCATAAAAGACGAAAAACGGTTGGTGCCAATGATGCGTGGAATTTCAAAATGAGGAAATAAAATGAACAAAGCAGGCACTTGCACCAAGCCTCCGCCGCCCACAATAGAATCGACAAAACCCGCCAAAAGAGCCGCACAGCACATAAGAAGTAAATTATAATCCATGAATAATTGGTGGGCTGTGATTTTTGTTTATTAATTATTGTTAACCTACAAAACTAAAAAAGAATCCTCCGAATAAACATATTCAGAGGATTCTTTTTCAATTATTCTGATATTAAACATACTTACCTTTCACATTTTCTTGAATAAGAAATTCTCTAACGGATGTCCAATGAATATTTTTATAGCGGTCGTTGGCATGAGAATTCCTTTCTGCCCGTCCTTCCATCATATCTCGCATATATTGCATTCCTTGCCATACAGGATAAAGTTCTGTACTATTTTTACCAAAAAATCTACCCACTTTTATAATGGCATTAATTAGCCCGATTCCTCCAGGTCTCAAAAATCCAAATTCCAAACCCGTTATTTCAGACATGATTTTTTGTACATCAGGGGCATTAACACTATCACCCGCAATTCGTAAGTATCGAGGCGTATTTTCATCCAAAGCCACATGAGCGGTAAATTCAGCCACGTTGTATGTGGTGGTTAAATCCATTTTTATGTTTGGATTTCCCCAATACAAAATCCTTTTCAGTTTGAATAAAATAAGAGGCATTTCGGCAGTAAGTAAATCCATAAACGCACCATTGAAAATAGTGGTTACTTCTATGGGAGCGTTATTCAAATAGGCGTGAAACTCTCTTCTTAAATCTAAATTCCTGTTTTTTCCGTCCACTAAATTGGTGAAATCAAGCGAGTAATCACTGGGAATGAACCGTGGAACTTTAGCCTCAATGGCAGCATCTAAAAGGATTTTCTGCGTATCAATAATAACGTCTCGTAGTCCAGAAAGGGCAGAAACTACACAATATACATCTCTACAAGCATTGACGATTTCGCCTTTATTGTTCATATCAACCATGAATATTTTTACGCCTTTTTGTTCAAGTTGAGCTATTTTTTCTTGAGTAGTTTCTTGGCGAACTATTACTCGAATTTCCACTCCCTCTCCGAGTAAAGCGGTCACTATTTTGTAGCCCAAATTGCCCGTAGCTCCTGCTACCAATATTATTTTGTTCATTCCAAAGCATTTTTAAAACGTATTCATTGCACTATTTAAACTATAAAGCCCTCAAACTGTTTGTTCAAGGGCTTTATAAATTTGACCAACAAATGCTGAGAATGTAAAAGTAGAGTGGGAAAAGAAGTTAAACCTACAGACCAAAGCGAAAATGTGTGGGCTTTGTATAAAATATCTACCAAACTAATTCAAATTCATCGACTTAAATCTATATTCATTCGGCGTGATACCTACTTCTTTTTTGAATAATCTCGTAAAATAAGGCGGATTTTCAAAACCTAATTGGTAAGCAGTTTCAGCAATGGTGTTATCGGAACTCAATAATAAGTTTTTTGCCTCATCAATTAAGTAAATATGAATATGGTCTAAAGCGGTTTTGCCCGTTTCTTGTTTCAATAAATCGCTTAAATATCGAGCCGAAGTATTTAATTGAGAAGCCATCACCGTAACCGTTGGTAAGCCTTCTTTTTGCAATTTTCCTTCTTCAAAATAATTATTCAAGGCATCGTTAAACTTAGAAACCATTGAACCCGCCAAAACGGTTCGATTAATAAATTGTCGCTTATAAAATCGTTGGGCGTATTTCAGAATTGAATCAAAATGCGTGAGAATAATATCTTTGCTAAATTCATCTTGATTTCCTCGGTATTCCAACGCTATCTTATCGTATAATTCCCACATAATTTGCTCTTCAGCGGGCGATAAATGCAAAGCTTCGTTGATTTCATAATCAAAATAACCGTACTTTTTGATTTCGTTATGCAGTGGATTTCCCGATAAATAATCCTCATGCACGAAAATCACAAAGGCTTTTTCTGATAATTCTACATTGTTGATTTCTACAACTTGGCGAGGTTTTACGAAAGACATCGAACCATTTTCGTGGTCGTACCGAGTTTTACCGTACATAAAAGTTCCTGATTTGATTTTCTTGAGCGAAATCATGTAAAAATCAGTCGTAAACTTACTTCCTCCCCACGAACAAGTGGTCAGTTCTTGACAAGTCAAAACGCTCAACATTGGGTGTTCGGGTGGTGGATAACCATTATTTTTATGTAAATCGGAAATACTTTTAAAATGATTCATGTCTTTTCAATGTTAAAATTTGATGGCTATTTTACCAATCGTTTTACCTGATTCTAACTTCGTGTGAGCGAGTTTGAAATTATCTGCCGTTAATCCTTCTAAGGTTTCTTGTAAAGTATTAACCAATACTTCTTCGTCCAATAAATCGGCAATTTTATTCAAAATATGGTGTTGCTCAATCATATCTTCGGTTTGAAATGTTGAACGAGTGTACATCAATTCCCAAGAAAACGTAACGCTTTTTGTCTTCAATTTATTCAACAAAACTGGCACTGCACTTCCCGTAATTGAAGCAATATGTCCTTGCGGTTTAATCAATTCCGCCATGCTGTCCCAGTAATAATTGGCATCTACGAAATCAACGATAAAATCAACAAATTGAATTCCTTGATTGCGAACTTCATTCACTAAATCCTTGTGATTCACCACAATATCCGCTCCCATTTGCTTACACCAAGCAATGGTTTCTGGACGAGAAGCCGTAGCAATTACCTTTAAACCAAGCAATTTTTTCGCTAATTGAATGGCAATTGAACCAACGCCACCCGCTCCGCCAATGATTAAAAGCGTTTTGCCTTTATCTTTTTCGGAACTGATTCGCATTCTATCAAACAATATTTCCCAAGCTGTTAAAGCCGTTAAAGGCATTGCCGCCGAGGCTTCGTTCGTCAAAGTTTTAGGTTTTTTCCCAACAATTCTTTCGTCAATTACTTGATATTCAGCATTAGAGCCTTGTTTGGTAATGTCACCTGCGTAAAATACTTCATCACCAATGTTGAATAATGAAACCTTTTCACCCACCGCTTCCACCACACCAACGGCATCCCAACCAATGATTTTGGGTTGTTCTAAAACCGTATCTTTCACCGAATTTTGCCGAATTTTAAAATCAACGGGATTTACCGAAACAGCCTTGATTTTTACTAATAATTCCTGATTAACAGGCGTGGGTTTGCCCGTTTCAAATTCAATAAAACTGTTTTCCTCTGTGATAGGAAGTGATGTTTTAAATCCAATTGCTTTCATTTTCTATGATGTTTTTTATTCAGAAACTCTTGGGAGGGTTGCAACCTTCCCAAGAGTTAATTTCAGGATTAATTCTAATAACCCTACCTAAATCTCAACGATTTTTCAGAAAGATATGTTCAGTTATTTACCGTGAGCTTTAAGACTAACTTCTTTCCAAGCATCCCAAGTAGCGAGACGTTGTTCATAAACTGCTTTTACGTTTGGAAGACCAATTTTACCTAAGAAAAGGCGAAGTGGAGGTTCTGGAGCATCAATTAATGCCAAAACCGCTTCGGTAGTAGCTGCTGGAACACCATAATCATCTGGATTATAACCACTTCTAAAGGCCGCTTTTACGCCATCATACGCTCCAATACTTTCAGATTGAGAGGCCGATGAACCCGCCCAATCGGTTTCGTAGCCATTTGGTTCAATCAATGAAACGTTGATTCCAAGTCCTTTTACTTCAGCCGCTAAAGTTTCGGTTAAACCTTCTACGGCAAATTTCGAAGCATTGTAAAGTCCTAAAGTTGGCAAGGTAAACAATCCTAAAACACTACTTACTTGAATAATATGCCCGCTTTTTTGTTCACGCATGAAAGGTAAAACCGCCTGCGTAACCCAAAGCAACCCAAAGAAATTTACTTCCATTTGTTGTCTGGCTTCTTGTTCAGAGGCTTCCTCAACCGCTCCGAATAAACCATAACCCGCATTATTGATAAGCACGTCTATTTTACCAAACTGCGCATGAGCCTTAGCCACTACCTCAAAAGATTGCTCACGATTGGTTACGTCTAATTGAAGCGGAAAAATCTGATTCCCAAATTCTTGCACTAAATCTTCTAAATCTTGTAGATTACGAGCGGTAGCAACCACTTTATCACCCCGTTGTAAAAATGCCTTTGCCCAAATTTTCCCGAATCCACGAGAAGCACCTGTAATTAATATCGTCTTTGTCATTGTTTTTATTTGTTAAATTGAATGACACAAAATTACAAGACAGCTTCCTCCTCCGACTTATACAAATATCAGAAGGTATGATACAAAATGACGGATAAACAAAACCGCCTCTTTTGAATGAAATTCAGAAGAGGCGGTTGAAAGGTATTCTTGCTTTGATTATCAATTGGTTATAAATTGAAATTTATTCGTCCAATTGCTTTCGCACGATGTTCGGTGGGACACCGACCACGGACAGAGAAGCGGCGATTGGAGGTGTTTTAAAAATGTCTATTCTTGTTGTCTGTGCCTTTGCAGACAACCAAACTTTAGGACATTGATTTGTCTGTGAAGACACAGATAACAACGGAGGTATTTTGAGAAAAATTTAATTTTAAAACAATACAAAAATTAGAATAAGTTATTAAAAAAAACGCCCCTCCCAAATTCTCATTCAGAAGAGGCGTTTATCAATTCTCTAAAAATTACTTTCCTTTCTCAGCCGTAATATCCATCACCGCAAAAAGTGGTTTTCCTTTCGCTTCTGAGTTCGTGAAAACTAAGAATAAATTATGAAAACCTGTCGAAGCCGTAATGGGAATTTTAATCGGTTTTGGCGCTCCTTTTCCCACTTGTGCCGAACCTAATAATTGTCCCGTTGGCGAGTCTAAACGGATTTCTACGTTTCCGCCTGCGGTGCGTTCGTCAGCGGCAGTTGCCATTACTGAAAATGCTCCAATATTTGTCAAGTCGATGTCATTATAAGAAACATAACCCTTATCTGCCGAGGCAATGACCACTTCGCCCAAACCTTCAATTTTGTATTTCGTGGTTTCTTTTTGGGTATCGTAGCTGTTGGCTTTCATGGTTGCACTTCTCAAGGTCAACGATTTTGAAGCCGTTTGCGAAGCCATTTTCATCGCTCCTTTGTCGGTATAACTCGCCGAGAAAATATACGTGCCTGCTTTGCCGTTGTCTTTCGTCACATATTCGCCTTTGATTGGGTTGCTCGCTTTTTTATCATCCGCCAACGACAAAATGTATTTTACCATTTCGGTTGCTTCGGCTTTGGTTAATTGCGGGTGAGCCGCCATTGGTTGTTCGCCCCAAACGCCACCACCACCTTTGATGATTTTATCCGACAATTTACCTTCAATCATAAACTTGCCTTTGTATTTTTGAGCAACGTCTTTGTAATTTGGTCCAATTGATTTTTTATCAATCGAGTGGCAAGATTTACAGTCAGAAAGCTCAATTAAGCGTTTTCCAGACGAGGCACTCAAATTAGCTTGGTGTCCCTGTGCGATGATTGTTTTGTCGTAACCTTCCAAATAATCAATGTTTACCAAAACGTCTTCATCTTTGATTTTCTTGTTTTCCAACGAACCATCTTCTTTGTCCGAAACCTTCACTTCATAAGCAATTTTATTGTCATTCCAGTAGAAAGTTTTGTTGCCTTTTATCGCTAAATCTACCTTCGGAACGTCATTTCCTACTTTGATTTCTATCGTTTGTTCAGTTACATTTCCTGAAATATCAGTTACTTTCAACGTTGGGTTATAAACGCCTGCTTTCACGAAAGTAAACGTTGGATTTTGCAAATTACTTTTGGTTACCCCTTTGGCAAATGTCCATTCATATTTCAAATTATCACCGTCATAATCCATCGTTCCTGCCGAAGAGAAATTCACTTTCAAAGGCACAGAACCCGCTTTTTTATCGGCATTTGCAACCACAACTGGCGTGCGATTTCCTGCGTTGAAAGTAATGCGAGACAAACGAGCTTCGTCATTTTGAGCAAACCAATTCTGACCGTATTCCAACATATACAACGAACCATCTTTGGCAAATGTCATATCCATTGGGTGACTAAAAGCGGTATTTGGCATAAAACGCTCCATTGAAATAAAATCTCCGTTTGGTTTCATCGACACTATATTTATCCAATCACGCATCCAGTCGTAAGCGAAGAATTTACCGTCGAGATACGTAGGAAATTTCACTTTTGAATTACCTTCAAAATCTCCCGAATAATACACAGGACCACCCATCGCATTACGTCCGCCTTTGCCTACAATTTCCCCAAACTCTGGCGATTCTTTGTAAGGATAGTAAATAAATGCTTTTTGAGCGGGTGGTAATTCACGCAAACCTGTATTGTGCGGCGAATCATTGATGGGGTGCAATGGGTCAAATTTCGCCCAAGTGCTATCTTTTTTGAAATCTCTTTGGTTGTAGGCCTTGTTATCTCCTACAAAAAGTGGCCATCCAAAATAACCCGCTTTACGAGCTTGATTCATTTCATCGTGTCCACGAGGACCGTATTTGTCAGAATTTTCACCTGCATCGGGGCCCACTTCACCCCAATATAAAAAGCCCGTTCTTTTATCTACCGAAATACGGTACGGGTTTCTGTTGCCCATCACATAAATTTCTGGACGAGCAGATGCTGTTCCTTTCGGGAATAAATTTCCTTCTGGAATCGTATAAGTTCCATCATCTTGTGGCTTAATTCTCAAGATTTTACCTCTCAAATCGTTCGTATTTGAAGACGTGTAACGAGCATCCCAACCTGAGCGTCCGGGGCTTCCATCACTCGGAGAAAATCCTTGCGAGTCAAACGGATTGGTATCATCTCCCGTTGAAAGATAAAGATTTCCTTGGGCATCCCAATCAATTGAACCGCCCGTATGGCAACAACCAGTACGCTTCACGGGTACCCGCAAAACCACTTTTTCAGAACTCATCACGAGCGTATCTTTTACCTCATCATACACAAATCTTGAAAGGTGTTGCAAGGTATCAGGCAAACCACGAGCGGGCGAATAATACGCATAAATCCAATGATTTTGGTTGTATTTTGGGTCAATATTCAAGCCCATCAAACCGTATTCATTTCCCGTAAAAACATTCAAATCAGCGACTACTTTAACTGATTTTTTCTTTGGATCATACATTTTCATCAAACCTTTGCGTTCGGTGAAAAGTACCTTCCCATTGTCTAAAACGGCTAATTCAGTTGGTTCGTCCAATTTATCCGTTAAAATAGTACGGATATAACGGTTTTCTTCGGGAGGCAAAGCACTTTTCACTTTTGAATAATCCAAAGCTGAGCCAGCGGCAGCCCATTGAAGTCCACCCCAGAAGTGTTTCAAAGCAATTTCTTCCGAAAAAGTCTCATTGGTATGTCCCCAATTGGAATAAAATGCCCGTCCACCATCAAATTCATGGTACCAAGCCATTGGGTGAAAATCGCCCATTTTGCCTTCTTTAAACGAATTTTCATCTACCGTAAATAATACTTTTACATCAGGATTAAAATTTTTAAAACTGTAAAATTCATCCGTATGCTCTAAGGTTTCAGGCATAAAATTGGTAGAAATATGCGTGCGGTCTTTGATGATAAATTTACCGTTTTGCACATTCGATACGTTTTTGCCGGGGTGTCCATTAAAATAACCACCCACTAATTTTCCGTACCACGGCCAATCATATTCCGTATCCGAAGCAGCGTGAACGCCCAAAAAACCACCGCCCGCTTGAATATATCTTTCAAAAGCGATTTGTTGTGGTTCGGTTAATACATTTCCTGTGGTACTATTGAAAACAACGACTTTGTATTTTTTTAGATTTTCTTCGTTGAAATTGGCGGCATTTTCTGTCGTATCCACCTCAAAACCATGGGCTTTACCCATGTCTTGAATGGCTTTGGTACAAAATGGAATGGAACTATGACGATAGCCAGCGGTTTTGGAGAAAATCAACACCTTCTTTCCCTGCAAAGGATTGGCGGTTTGAGCATGAAGCATTGTAATTCCCACAGTCAAGAGGGTTAACAATGCCGATAATATACGTTTCATAAAGGAAGTATTTTGTTGGGTGAATTTGTAAATACACAGAAATATTAGAAAAGTGTAAATATTTCGATGAAAATTAATGTATAAAATTAACAGTAAATTATAGAATAAAGTTAATTTATTGTAGCCAAATTATTATCAGACTTTGTATGGAAGGGGTGGGGAAATGAAATTTATAACAGTATTCATAAGCGGGTAAGCTCAAAAATAAAATTGCCAACTTTGTGCAAAGTTGGCAATTTTAAAATATAATTTTAAAATTATATTTTACCCTTTTTATTCAAGACTTGATATCTCAAAAGTGCTTCTAAATAATAATAATCCGCATACACCAAAGGCACATTAACTTCTGATTTTGCTGGTTTTGAACCAACCGAGTGCATCAAAATAAAGTTATTATTTTCGCCCAATTTTGCTTTGTAGGCGGGCGAAGAAAGGCTCTGCAACATTGTTTCTGCCGCTTTGTAATATCCTTTTCCATTTGCTCCCGGCATAGTTGATAATTCTAACAAAGCCGAAGCCGCAATTGCCCCTGCCGAAGCATCACGTTCTTCATTTGGAATATTCGGTGCGTTATAGTCCCAATACGGAATTTTGTCTTTCGGTAAATTTGGATTGTTGAGAATATAACTCGCAATTTGGTGGGCTTGCTTTAAATATTTCTTCTGTTTTGTTTCACGATACATCACCGTGTAACCGTATAATGCCCACGCTTGACCTCTCGCCCAAGCAGAATAATCGGCGTAACCTTGAGCGGTTTTTTTTCTCAAAATAGTTCCGTCTTTGTCGTAACAAATTACATGATAAGAACTTCCATTAGGTCTGAAATGATGTTTTAATGTACTGTCAGCGTGCGAAAGACAGATATTATAAAACTCTTTATTGCCAGATTCACGAGCCGCCCAGAATAAAAATTCTAAGTTCATCATGTTGTCGATAATTACGGGATAATCAAAGGATTGAAATTTATTCCAAGATTTAATAACACCCACTTTTGGGTCGAAACGTGTCGCTAAAGACTTCGCTCCTGTCAGCATAATATTTTTATATGCTGGATTTTTGGTTAGGCGTAATTCATTTCCGAACGGACAATATAACATAAAACCCAAGTCGTGCGTCCCCGTATTGTATTGCTCTTTTTGAATTGCCATCGTCCATTTTTCCGCTGCGGCTTTCCATTGTGGGTCTTTGGTTTCTTCAAATAAATACCACAACGAACCGCCAAAAAATCCACTGCACCACCATTCCGTTGGCATATCTCTTGGCGAACCGTCGGGATTTGTTGATTGGGGCGTTTTGGTAATATCTTGATGCGATTTTAACATTCCTTGATACTGTTGAGCAGCAAAGGCAAATTCTTTTTTAACATCAATCTTTGACTGGCTTAAAGCATTGAAAGTCAAAGAAAAGAGCAATATAATGGCGAGTTTTTTCATGTTAAATGTTGTTATGAGATAATATTTGATTGTTTAAATACGAAAGACATTTCGTTCTTTTTTTTACTTTCAAGGTATAAAATAACGACGGCACCGCTCTGAGCGATGCCGTCGTTGAAGTCGATAATTTGAGAAAACGTAATTTCATTTACTCAAAACGGCCTACTGATGTTCCTCTCTCAATAAATCATTTACCGTTTTCACAGGATTGAAAGTAATCAATGGAACTTCCACAAAAATGGTATTCCAATTTGCCATCGAGCCATTCCAAAGTCCTGGAAGTTCTTGGGCTTTTAA